>NZ_JBLWMW010000006.1:0-132181 GCF_048515945.1 Pseudoalteromonas 'SMAR' | reverse complement strand
CTGCCGCCAGCGTTCAATCTGAGCCATGATCAAACTCTTCAATTAAAAGTTTTTTTGAAACCGAAGTTTCGTGCTCAATGAATTCTGAATTTTGATATCTTTCGATATCGAATTGACTGTGCTGAAACAAGTAAACTTGTTTCCGTTGGTCACTCACTTTCCATTTAAGGAAAAAACATTGAGACTCTAAATTTGTTTGCGTCCCTACTTATTCAAAAAGAACGAAGTAGTTCTGCTGTTAGAACTCAATCTGTACGAGTGCCCACACAGATGATTGCTTTAAATTGTTAAAGAACGTTGCGATGTTTTCATCGCGTCAGGGCTGCGCATTCTACGCTTTCCTGATTTGTTGTCAACGCTTAATTTGCCTTTCTTTTTAGAGCAACAAATTCAGTCTTATTTGACTCCACCGTTACGTTGCTACGTTGCTTTTCAGCGCTGTGCTCCGTGTCGGTGGATGCGCATTATAGGGAGAATCGATTTCAGTGCAAGCGTTTTTTTTAAAAAACTAGATAAAACCAGCTGTTCGAACAGAAAACACACAAAACACCTCAAAAACCACCTAAATGCAATATTTTCTTCATTAAACTGTCACCTGAATCGGTGAAAGGATCCTAAGTATCGATCAATTTCGGCAAGATGCAAGATACAAGTGAAGAAATTTTCACCTGTATCTTTAATAGCAATTAATATAGCAAGCTGTAAAGCTTACGACGATATGAAGAAGCCACACTATCGCCTTCTGGTAATGATGCTATGACGTCCAAATAGTCTTTTTTCGCATCAGCAAAAGCCATGTCTTTTTTTAAAACGGTTAATAGAGTGGCTAATGCATCTTCTTTTTTACCAACATCTAATTGTGCTTGAGCTAATTCATAACGCAATGTTAATGAGCTTGGCTCTGCTGCTACGGCTTGTTCTAAGCGCTTTATCTCTGGAGAATCTTGAGCTTCTTGTGCTTGTGTCAGTTTTGCAGCAAGATTGTGGTAATACGGGTCGCGTTGTTCTTCAGCAACAGACTCTAATAGTGCACTAGCCTCATCAAACTTTTGGATTTGCATACAAATATCTGCAAACACGAGTTTTACTCGAGTGTTTTCACGGTCGATGTCATAGGCTTTTTTGGCGCTTGCAAAGGCGTTATTGAGATCCCCTTCACTGAGGTATTGCTTTGCTTGATCAAGTAAAACAAGCTCAGGCGATGGCAAATGGCTAGATAACGCTTCCTTTATCTCTTCCTCAGTTTTCGCACCAGAAAGCATATCTACCGGTGCTCCCCCTTTTAAAATCACTAAAGTAGGTAAAGCCTGTAAACCAATTTGTTGAGCCAGTTGAGATGCCAATGCTTGCTGTACGTCACAATCTACTACGCCAACTAATAGATGTTCTGGGTAAGCTGATGCAAGCTTATCGAGTATTTGATCTTGTTGCAGGCACTCTGGGTTTTGATTACTAAAAAAAGATAACAGAATTACCTTATCGGAATTAGGTTCGCCTAATACTTGTTGGATATTTTCCGGCGTTAAAAGAACTTTGTTACTCATCTTGCTCATCTACACTTGGTGAATTATACGGTTGATATAGTGTCTTGATTGTATTTTACAACCAACCACAAAAAAGATTTATACCATTTTGCTTGGTTTTTTGGTTTTACTTCGCCAACTTTTTCCTTTTCTACGGCCGTTGTATTTCGGCACAGGGATCCCTTTTAATGCAGCTGTATTAATTGATTGCGACTCTGCGATAAAGCCCTGTAGTTCATCGATGAGAGGCTGCATAAATTGCAGATAAGAGGTTTCCTGCTGTGCGATTTTACTGAGTAATGACTCCCAAAGCGCGGTTCTATCTGGCAGTGACAGTGAACTGGGCAAGGTGTTGATAAATGCGCAGCCCAGTTCCGTTGCCAAAACCGTTTTGCCCGAACGTTTTAAAAACCCTCTTTTAAAGAGTAACTCTAAAATCCCTGCTCGAGTTGCTTCCGTACCTAGACCGTCGGTTTCTTTCAGTACCTTTTTAACCTTGGGGTCAGTAACAAAGCGAGCTATCCCCGTCATTGCACCAAGTAATGTCGCCTCAGTGTAGTGCTTAGGCGGCTGAGTGTGCTTTTCCCTCACTTCTCCTTGTTCGCAGACGAGCTGCTCGGCAACCGTTAACTCTGGCAGCAAAGTTTCTTTATCCAAGTCGGGACGCTGAAAGAGAACCTTAAAGCCCTGTTCAGTCACCTGTTTCGCTTGCGCTCGAAAAGTACCGCCACCAATTTCCAGAGCAGCTTTGGTCTCATTATAACGATAAGGATGATAAAACTGCGCTAAATACTGAATTGCTATTAATTGATAGATTTGCACTTCGCGATGGCCTAATTGTGCCGATTTTAATTTTTTGGTCGTGGGAATAATCGCTTGGTGCGCTTCTACCTTATTATCATTCCAGCAATATCCTTTTATTTGCATGTCCGCCATGTCGGCTTGTTGCTGCGAGATCCCTTGATTATGCAGTGCTGCAGCAACGACATCATGTCTTTGCTGATAATGCTCTTTGGGTAAATAACGATTATCTGAACGTGGATAAGTAATTAGCTTATGCTTCTCATATAGGCTTTGGCAAACATCAAGGACTTGCTGAGCTGACATACCAAAGCGTTTGTTGGCGTCTATTTGTAACGCCGATAAGTTATAGGGTAATGGCGGATTTTGCTTTTTTGGTTTGGTCTCTACAGCTTGTACTATGGCTTGTTGCGCAGTTATACGTTGTGCGACGTTTTCAGCTAACCCTTTAACTAGCACTCTGCCTTCTTCATCCATGTATGGCTGGCATGCTTCGCTTGGTTGCCATTTCGCTTCAAAAGTTCCCCAGTTGGGTTTCACAACGTGAGCAATCACTTCGTAAAATGGTTTGGACACAAAGTTCGCAATTTCTTGATCTCTTCTGACCACTAACCCTAATACTGGAGTTTGTACTCGTCCTACAGATAATACCGTTTTAACACCCGCTTTTTGTCCGGCCAGCGTAAACGCACGAGTTAGATTAAGTCCAAACAGCCAGTCCGCTCTAGCACGTGCCAGTGCTGATACACTTAGAGGCACAAACTCTTTATTAGAACGTGTTGAAGCCAGTGCTTTTTTAACTGCTTGGGGGTTAAGGTCACTAATTAATAAACGACGAATGGCCGCTTTTTTGTGCTTTGCCAACTTAACGTATTCAAAAACTTCGTCAACCAGTAGCTGGCCTTCTCTGTCTGGATCGCCTGCATGAAACACTTCTTCGGCTTGGCTAAGCAGTTTTTTTAATACGTTGAGCTGTTTTTTGGTTTTACTCTTTGCTTTAAACTGCCATTGCTCGGGTATGATGGGAAGGTCTTGTAATTGCCACTTTTTAAAGCGCGCATCGTAATCTTCAGGCTCAGCTTGCTCCAGTAAATGACCAATACACCAAGAAACCACATCGCCATTGGCCACCTCAATATAACCATCATGCTTTTTATGTGGTTTTGGTAATACATCTGCAATGGCTCTGCCTAAGGAAGGTTTTTCGGCAATGTAGAGTTTCATCGGACATCCAACTGTTTATTTATACAGTTATGATAGACAAATTTACCTCAGAACTCTAGGGGGAAAGATGAGTAAGGAGAGGCCAGCGCCTCTCCCGAAGTAGATTACTGAGTTTTCAATAGATTCAGTTTCTTATGTTTTTGCTCCACAATTTCAGTCATTGAGCTTGCGGCTTGCTCAACTTCATCGGCAAATTGCGATAGCTCAGCCGCGGCATCCGAAATCCCCGTGGTGTTGGTGTTGATCTCCTCGGTTACCATGCTTTGCTCTTCTGCTGCGGTGGCAATTTGGGTGACTTCATTGGAAATACTGGTCAGCTCACCCACTAAGGTACTCATTAACTTGGCAGAGTCTTGACAGTAACTCACTGCGTTTTCGCCCAAGTCAACGGAACTTTCAATAATGCGGCTGGAGTTAGCCACCTCACTTTGTAAATTATCGATCAATTTGCTGATGTCGTCGGTAGAGGCTTGCGTTTTTGACGCTAAAGCTCTTACTTCATCTGCAACTACAGCAAAACCCCGGCCTTGCTCTCCTGCTCTTGCAGCCTCAATAGCGGCATTCAGCGCAAGCAAATTGGTCTGCTCGGCAATGGCTCGGATCACCTCGAGGATTTTAGAAATGTCATCGCTGCGCTCAGATACCTTCATCACCGCTTGTTTAGCATCGATAACTTGATCTGCCATGGACTGCACCGTTTCCGTGGTCTTGATAATACTTTGTTCACTTTGCTGAACCTGATCTGCAGCCTGATTAGTACTTGCAGCCGCTTTTTCCGATGCCCTTGCCACCTCTGAAGCGGTAGCACTAAGCTCATTAATTGCTGTTACGACGCTGTCAATTTCTAAGTGTTGATTTGCCACTTTATTTTTGATGTTAATCGCAGCCTCTGTAGTCTTATGCGATTGTTCATAAGAGGACTCAGCTAACCCCTTTAAGTCATCAATCATGGTTCTTAATTTATCAGTAAAACGATTAAAACCTTGCGATAGTGCAATCAACTCAGCATGATGACTGACTTCAAGCTCATGGGTCAGATCCCCCTCGCTGGAAGCCAAGTTTTCTACCCGCTGCTGGATGTGAGTCAGTGGGCTAATAATGGTGTTAACCAAGATCACTGCAATCACCACCCCAATGATGGCGATCACCACACCTATGGTCAGCATCCAACGACCTACAGAGTCTGTTGAAGCTTCCAACTGTTGTTTTAATTGTGTAGCACTGCTTAGAGCGACCGATTTTGGCAGTTCAATAATCAGTGACCAGGTGGTATTGGCAAGGGTAATATCAATGGGCACAGCGACGACGAGATCGTCGCCAAGCTCTTTGATGCCTTTATCTGCATGTAGTGTTTTTAATGTCTCAGCACGAGATGCTGACATGGACTCTGACACCGGACGTGCAAGTTTATCGTAATGACTCGAGCCTACTACAAGTCCCATATCACTTAATAGTGTCACCTTAGCCGCGCCAGAATACAGTGACTCAGAAAGCTCTTCCACCATCGACTGAAATATCGGTAAGTTGACATCAACGCCAACTAGGCCCTTAAACTGCCGGTTAACCACTACCGGAACGGTCAAAGAAGTCATCAGCATTTCATTACCTGGGGTAATTTCGTACAGGTAGGGCTCCATAATACAAGGAGCGACCTTATCTCTTGCACAGAGATACCACTCAGCCTCTCTAAGACCAAACTCATTAATGGCATCAGCGTATTTTTCTTCGGCCGTTTCAACTTTCTGCTGCACCACACCACTGGCTTCTTGAGTAAAATACAGCTCTAAAGAACCTGCACCAGGAACTGAATGGGAGCTGCCAGCAGTAAACTCATTGTCTTTGCCATCGTAGCCATTGGCCTCAAATTGCGCGTATATTGAAGACACCAATTGGTTTTGTTGCAGCGCCCCTCTCACCAGCTCTTCCACTTGCTCCCGCGCTAAGGGCTGCTGCTTTGCAGTGTGAGAAAGCATACCAGCTAAAGTATAGGGCACCCGATAAGCTTCATTGATGAACGCGGCAACGCGCTGGCCATACTGGTTACCTTTGGCAACTAGACCGGAAGAAATTTCTTCATAAATGGCGGCTTGAACCCCGTTGCTTTGTCGCTCATTTTCTTTCGCTAGGTGCATCCACATGGTAATGACTAGGATCAATACCAAGCTACTCACCAAAGCTATAACAAAAAACAACAGTTTATTTCTGATAGACGCTCTTTTCATAACATTCCTAGTTGACATATTTTACTACACAATATGCAGCCTTGTTGTATAAACAAGGCGAATCTAATTAAATGTAGCAAACAATCCCAGTAACGCACTGAAATTATTGCTACACCCAATCATTTTCCTAGAAAAAAGTTATAGATTTGCGTCAAAAGTAGTAGTAATGCCTATTTTTTGATTTTCTCTTTTCCAGAGGTTTTCTCATTGCTAGGCAGGCGATGATGAATAGCAGATTTAATCAGCATATAACCAGAAATTGGCGCCGTTAATAATAAAAAGATTGAAATAAGAATCTCTTTAACACTGACACCCTCGGTTGTGGTGCTGAAGTACACCATTGCAGAAGTCAGTAAACAAGCCATCCCTAATGTGGTTGCTTTGGTTGGACCATGTAAGCGCATAAAAAAGTCTGGCATCTTAACCAAGCCAATAGAGCCTATCAGCACAAAGCAACCACCTAGTAACAATAGAATTGATATAATCCACTCTGACATCATGCCCCCTACTCGATGATATCGCCACGTAGCAAGTATTTACACACTGCTACCGTGCTTACAAAACCTAGCATGGCAATAAGCAATGCGGCTTCAAAATACAGCGCTGTGCCCATGTTCATACCGTACAAAATAATCAGCGCTATGGTGTTAATGTACATCGTGTCCAATGCCAAAATGCGGTCTGGTATTGATGGCCCCACTACTAGACGCCAGAGGTTTAGCAACAAAGAAACCCCGATCATGGCAAACACGATTAGTATAACGGTCTCTAACATTCAAAAATCTCCTTCAGCGGCGTCTCGTAGCGAGATTTAATCGTATCAATGAGTGCTTGCTCATCTTGCATATCTAATACATGGATTAACAGGTATTTTCGCCCTGCTTCTTCATCATCGGCTACTGACTCTGGCCATGGATATACTTCAGCACTCACAGTCCCAGGCGTCAAAGATACCGTGCTGGCTAAAATCGTAATTGGCATGGCCTGGTCAATATCCAGCGGCACCAAAACAAATCCTGGTTGCAGCTTTTTCGACGGCCCTAATATTTTAAAAGCCACCTCAATGTTCGCGGTAATGATATCGTACAGCACCAGAAAAAGGTGCGTAATTGCTCGCCAAGGGTGAATGATTAACGGCTGCTTGGTACGAAAGCGGTACGTGATCAAAGGAATGATAATGGCCAACAGCGTGGCCAAAATAAGGTGCCCCACAGACACGCTGTTATTGAGTAGCAACCAAACCGTGAACAAGAGTAAACTGCGAAATGGCGTTGGTAGCCAAGAAAACTTTGCTTCTAAACGCATTTATTTTGCTCCTTTTAGCACGGCATGAGTAATACCAGTAAAGTCATGCAACGAACCCGCAGCATTTTGCGCATACTCAGTCAGTGCTCCAGCAAAAATAACCATCAGTGGCGCACAAGCGACCAAGGTCAATACGGCAATCAACTGAGTAGGATGAACTTTTTCACTGGCGTTGGTTTCGGCTTTACCGGTATGGTGCCAGAAAACGGTGCTCCCCGCTTTGGAAACACTCACCAAGATGGCTAAGCTGGCAATTAAATATACGCCCCAAAACCAATAGGTATAGTTCGCTGCAACCGTAGATTGTAAAATCCATACTTTGCCTACAAACCCAGATAACGGCGGCATGCCAATCACGGCAATGGCGGCAATGGCAAACGGTATACCAAGCAGCATTGGTTGCGCCACCGGGCGACCTGCGGTGATCCTATCCGCTACTTTACCACGCTGAGTGCCGATTAAATCGGCTAACAAAAATAACGCCGCAGAAACCAAGGTGGAATGCACAAGGTAATAAATAGCAGCGGCACTGCTGTCCACCGTTTGTACCGCAACCAGTGCAACCAAGGTACCTACCGATACCACCACTAAATTTGCTGCTAACTTACGTAAGTCTTGGCTCGCTAGTACCCCAATGGCCCCCATCACTATGGTTGCAATGGCCAACCACCATAGCCATTGTTGTGCCATATGGCTAAGCTCTCCGGCTTCATCACCAAACACTAAGGTGTAAACCCGCATCATGGAATAGACACCCACTTTAGTCATAATCGCAAACAAGGCAGCAACTACAGGTAAGGCAGTGGCATAAGTATTTGGTAACCACAGGTGCAATGGCAATAAAGCGCCCTTCAAGGCGAATACCACTAATAATAACAAGCCACCAATTTTAGCCAGGTAAACATCATCGCCTTGTAACAAGGTAATTTTTTGTGCCATGTCAGCAATATTCAGTGTCCCAAGCACCCCATACATAATCCCTAAAGCAATTAAGAACACTGACGAACCAACTAGATTAAGGATCACGTATTGTAGCGAGGCTCTGGTATTGTGCTTGTCGCCGCCGTGCATTAACAAGGCATAAGAGGCGATAAGTAACACCTCGAAAAACACGAATAAGTTAAAGGCGTCACCCGTTAAAAAGGCGCCGTTCACTCCCATCATTAAAAAATGTACCAATGGATGGAAGAAGCTGCCCTTTTCATCATCTCCGGCACAACTGTACAGGACACAGACAAACCCGAGTAATGCCGTCAAGCTTACCAACAGTGTTGACAATTGATCCGCCACTAAAACAATCCCAAAAGGCGCTTGCCAATTACCGATGGCATACACCTGAATGCCACTTTGCTGTACATTCAGCAGTAAACCAATACAGGCCGCAAAGGTGATAAGCGACATTAGTACAGATACCTTACGGCGTATTGCTAACTTTTTACCGCAAGGAGGCATTAGCAGGATAACTCCCGCCAACATCGGAAGTAATACAGGTAATGAAGTCAGATGCTGGATCATGCCTTATCCTTCTTTTCAGGGACAATACCGTTGACATGGTCATTACCCAAGTCAGAGCGACCACGAATGGCAAGGATCACCACGAATGCGGTCATCGCAAAACCGATAACAATCGCAGTTAACACTAACGCCTGCGGTAAAGGGTCGGCGTAGTCGTTACTAAAACCCAATACTGCGGCTTTATTTAAGGTTAATCTGCCGGACGCGAATAGGAATAAATTCACCGCGTAAGACAACATAGTGAGGCCTAACACAACCGGAAAAGTTCGCGCACGTAATATTAAAAAAACCCCGCAGGCCACTAATATGCCTACGCAAGATGCATACAATAATTCCATTAAATATTTACCTCTTCTTTTGGCGCATTGGCGGTCACTTTGCCCAAACTTGCCAAGATCATTAGCGTTGCTCCAACCACGGTAATATAGACCCCAAGGTCAAAGGCAATAGCACTCGCTAACTCAGTTTTTCCTACCAACGGAATATCAAAATAATCAAACCAAGAAGTTAAAAAGGGTCTATCAAAGAACCAACTTCCTACACCTGTCGCCAAGGCTATCGCAATACCGGTGGCAATGATCTTACGGTAATTGACATTAAAGCGCTCTGCTATCCAGTTTGAGCCGTGAGCAATGTACTGCAATATAAAGGCGATGGCCGTCACTAAGCCTGCGATAAAGCCACCACCTGGGAGGTTATGACCACGCAAGAAGATGTAGACCGAAACCAACAGCGCCAGTGGCAGTAAGCTTTGCGAAATACTTGCCAATAACAGCGGATAGCGCTCTTTTGCCCAAGGTCTGCCTTCACTGTCACTGCCTGGCATAAACAGTGGTAAATTAATCAATAGTTTATAAATTCCCAATGCCGCAATACCCAGCACTGTGATTTCGCCTAGGGTATCGAAACCCCGAAAATCGACCAGGATAACATTCACCACATTGGTACCACCGCCGCCGATTTTAGCGTTGGCAACAAAGAACTCAGAAATACTGTCTAGTGGACGCGTGATTAGAGCATAACTAATGCTGCCAACAATCACCCCAATCGCCGAGGCGATACCCATGTCCCGCAGCACACGAATAGAGCTAGACTCTTTTGGCGTTCGCTGTGGTAAGAAGAACAAGGCCAGCATCAATAAGATGATGGTCACCACCTCAACCGTCAATTGAGTTAACGCTAAGTCAGGCGCAGAGAAACGGGTAAAGGCCACGGATACCATTAGGCCCACAACGGAGATCATCAATAGCGCCACCATGCGGCTGCGGTGCCAAATCACGGTGCCAACTGCACCTATCATTAATAGCCCAGCCCCAATGGCGTTGTGGACATCAATAGGAGTGGGTTCCATGTTGCCAACCAGTTGCGACATTTCAAATAATGGCCAACCGGCGCTGATCAGCACCACAATAAACATCAACATCAAGTAGCGCTGCAATGAACCGTTTTCAATCGCTCTAATCCGTGCGCGGCTCCACGACACAATGTTATACATAGTGCGTTCAAAGGTTTTCTTGGCATTAAGCGGAGGCAGCGATGCCTGAAATTGAAACAGGTATCTGCGCTGAGTATAAATAAACAAACCACCGCACACGGCCAAACCACTCATCAACAGAGGAAGGTTAAAGCCATGCCAAATGGCGATTTTGTACTCTGGTGCTTCCCCGCCAAGCACGGCTGCCGATGCGGCAAACAAAATACCGTCGACCACAAAGTTTGGAAACATCCCTACAACTAAACACAGCGCTACCAAGATTTCGATTGGTACGCGCATGTATCTGGGCGCTTCATGAGGGGTTTTGGGCAAATCGATGGGATCGCCATTGAAAAACACATCGTGAATAAAGCGCGCAGAGTAAGCGACAGAAAATGCCCCTGCTATGGTCGCAAGTATTGGGATTAGCCAAGACATTGAGCCCAGTAACTGTTGGTGCAGGGTTTCGGCAAAGAACATTTCTTTGGATAAGAAACCATTGAGTAACGGTACCCCTGCCATTGCTGAAGCCGCCACCATGGCTAACGTGGCGGTGTAAGGCATAAAACGCCACATGCCATTAAGCTTACGCATGTCACGTGTGCCCGTTTCATGATCGATAATACCGGTGGCCATAAACAGCGAGGCTTTAAAGGTGGCGTGATTAATAATGTGGAAAATCGCCGCAACCGTTGCCAACTCTGTGTCTAGACCCAGCAGTAAGGTGATCAGGCCCAAATGGCTAATCGTGGAAAAGGCCAGTAACCCTTTCAAGTCGTGTTTGAACAGTGCGATGTAAGCACCGACTAACAAGGTAGCAAGGCCCGTTAAGCCCACTAAAATAAACCACAGCTCGGTTCCCGCCAAGGCCGGATAAAAACGCGCTAACAGGAAGATACCCGCTTTTACCATAGTGGCAGAGTGTAAGTAGGCACTTACAGGCGTTGGTGCTGCCATGGCGTGCGGTAGCCAGAAATGGAATGGGAATTGCGCGGACTTGGTAAATGCCCCTAACAGGATAAGCACTAGGGTTACTTCGTACCATGCATGGGCTTGGATAATATCACGACTGGCTAAGATGACATCGAGGTTATAGCTGCCAACAATATCACCTAATAACATTAGCCCTGCAAGCAGAGCCAAACCACCACCACCGGTGATAGCCAAGGCCATTTTGGCGCCTTTACGGGCTTCTGACTTATGCCACCAATAGCTAATAAGCAAAAAGGAACTAATGCTGGTAAGCTCCCAGAATAACCACAACTGCAAAACATTATTCGACATCACAATACCGAGCATGGCGGTCATAAACAGCATTAGATATGAGTAGAGTTTTGGCATCGAGTCGTTGGGGCTTAAGTAGTATCTGGCATAAAATATCACCAGCATACCAATTCCCAAGATCATAAAGACAAACAATAGCGCTAAGCCATCGAGTCGAAAAGCAACATCGATATCCAGAAGCGGGATCCACTCGAGCGTTGCTCGAATTGTCTCACCCGCAAATACCGCTGGCGCAAGGTCAACGGCTAATAGAATTGCCACTGCTGGCGCTACTAAGGTTAAAGCAGTCGACTGGTTACGAGAGAGTTTTCCCGTGAATGCGCTGAGTAGACTGCCAATTAAGGATAGCAAGGGTATCCAAAATAAAGTCATAGAGTAAACCTTTTATTTGCGTCGTTATGGCTCGTTTTGGTTAAGGTGATGATGCCCTTCCCATCTGGAGCATTAAGTACACTTTTACCACACGTACATGTTTCTTGTTATACTTGATTAGTGTTTGAGTTGTCTAGAGTTTCACATCCTAGCTGATTATATTTTAGACAACCTTAACAAACTATTCAGATTAAGTTCAAAACTATTCAGCTGAATTAACGCGACTTAGAGGTGAAGAGGAAGCTAAGTTCAGTGCAGCCAGCCACAGTTCTCGGTATTTTTCACTTAGCTTAATCGATTGATATTCCAACAAAGAGTACCCTTTTTGTGGCTTAAATGACGCCAGTTTACCGTGCTTGCAAGTACGGCTAGGCACCCAGTTGTATGGGGCGTGTTCACCAACGTAAAGATTTGGTGCCTTATAGCCTGATTTTGCACAAAGCCATTTTGCTTTTGCCGGCGCAACGGGGTACTCATCCTCAAAACCACTGAAATGCATAAGCTCGTGGATAAGCACACTGTAGTTACTGGTGTGAGCCAGTGTCATCTGCTGCCCAACCACGTTGGCATGCCCTTTTGCAGCCATCAGCACAGTATAATCAAAACTCTCAACAATGGACGATGCAGCTAAGCGACACTTTGCAAACCTGTCTTTCTCAGCACAGTTTAGCCGCTTAGCCGCATAAATTGGTTTAGATAAGCAATACACACCCGCTTGCGGTTCAGGCTGTTGCTCAAACGCCACTTTAAGCTGTTGTAATTGCCGCAGCCCCTTTAAGTCAGAAGCAATTAACGCGATATGATAACGACAGTGATGGGTCGGTTTGCTCACTTCATCAAGCAGCTGGTACTGGTCTAGCTCCTTATGACGTGGCAATTTTACCACCTTATTAGCTTGTGCCAGCTGGGTAAAAGCCTGATGGCTTTGA
This sequence comes from Pseudoalteromonas 'SMAR', assembly GCF_048515945.1. Classification (NCBI taxonomy): domain Bacteria; kingdom Pseudomonadati; phylum Pseudomonadota; class Gammaproteobacteria; order Alteromonadales; family Pseudoalteromonadaceae; genus Pseudoalteromonas; species Pseudoalteromonas 'SMAR'. Next base: position 119,532 of record NZ_JBLWMW010000006.1, on the reverse strand, counting down.
GGCACACCACCGAGTTTTTTTACCTCTGCCAACAGCCGCCATTGCGAAGTCTGTAAAAGCAGCTCTGCCAGCTGATGGCGCTGCTGTTGATTGAGCTTGTGCCACCGCGTTAGTAACAGGGACTTTCTTCGCTGCTGGGGAGCACTGCCCAATGCCCGCCTTAGCTGCTCAAATTGCCAATTAATTAAGGGCAGCTGGGCTAATGCCCGTACTAAAGAGTGACTTGCCTGTGCAGGCGTAACAGTAAGATGAGACGCCATCTGAAAATAAAGGTGTGGCGACTTTACCAGCCAGCGCTGCAAAGTCGCACTTGAAAGGTGGCTATAGTTCGAGCTGCTGCTCGTTAAAGCCAGCAACAACAACACACAGAGGGTTTTAACCGGCGTCGCGCTCATTATTCTGTTGAGTCAGTAAGTCTAACTCTAGCCGTGCGTACTTGTGCTCCACAAACTCAAACACATTGGTGGCTAAGGCTAATTTAAAATAACTGATTGCGGCATTGTCATCGCCTTGGGCTTGGTAGCGTTTGGCAATATAAAAGTAAGCTTCGCAGAGTCGCTCTGCATATTCTTGTTGACTGCTAACGCCGCGGCCTATTTGATTTAAAAACTGGGTTTCACTGAGCTTACCTAAATAGTAGTCAATTAGCTGCGATGACCATTCATTAGGGTTTAATGCTAAACTATTTTTTTGTAGTTGTTTCTTTGCGGCTTCAGGGTCTAGCTTAGAATGCGCTAGGTATAACCACATAGCACGGTAGGCATCTTGTGGTGAGCGCGCTAGAAACACTTCAAAGTCCTTTACCGCTAAGCTTGGGCGTTTTCCATAATACAAGGCAATGCCACGATTTAGAAAGGCATATTCATGTTCATCATCAAGCTCTAATACAGCATCAAACATTTCGTAAGCACGGCCATAGTTTTGTTCTAACGTTTGGTGAATGCCAAGAAAGTTATAGACTTCGGCTAAATCGGGTTTGAGCTTTACGGCACGATTAAAATCAATGCGTGCTAGGGTAGAAAGCCCAGTTGAGTCATACAGCATGCCGCGATTATAAAATAGCTGTGCACGTTGGTCGTTATCAATATCGGGCTGCAACAATAGCTCTGTGTATCGAGCAATAGCGATTTCATTGCGAAAATTTGCTTGCAGCGGAACCGCCAGCGGCACATTTAACACTTGCTTACTGCTTGTTTTAGGCTCGGTACTGTTACATCCCATCAGGCCCACAAACAACAATAACACCACAATTTTCGCTAACTTCATTTCCTTCCTCATACTACTAAGCTTAAGCATGTCTTAGTTACCATACGCTAGTCTGCGCAAAGTCGCCATCAAATGGGATAACTGATCTTCGGCATTTAAACATAAAAAAAGGGGCTATACAGCCCCTTTCTCGATGTTGTTAGTCTGTGGTGCTAATTATTCAGCACTCTCAGTCTTTTTTTCTTGAGCTTCTTTGATGCTCAAGCGAACACGGCCTTGGCGGTCCACTTCTAGTACTTTAACTTTTACTTCTTGACCTACAGATAGGTGGTCCGACACGTTATTTACGCGCTCATCACTGATCTGTGAGATGTGAACTAGACCATCTTTTCCAGGTAATACGTTTACAAAGGCACCGAAGTCAACGATACGGATAACCTTACCGGTGTAAAGTGTACCTACTTCCAGCTCAGCAGTAAGTGCTTCAATACGAGAAATCGCGTCTTTAGCGCTGTTACCATTGGTGGCAGCAATCTTAATTGTGCCGTCGTCTTCAATTTCAATGGTAGTGTCTGTTTCTTCAGTTAGCTGACGAATAGTAGCGCCACCTTTACCAATCACTTCCGCGATTTTCTTCGCAGGGATCTTCATGGTGTAAATACGTGGTGCGAACTCAGATAGTTCTTCAGAAGGTGAAGCAATTGCTTGGTCCATCACACCTAGAATGTGAAGACGAGCAGCTTTTGCCTGACGCAATGCGATTTGCATGATCTCTTTGGTGATACCTTCAATCTTGATATCCATCTGTAGCGCTGTTACGCCGTCAGCAGTACCCGCTACTTTAAAGTCCATATCACCAAGGTGGTCTTCGTCACCTAGGATGTCAGAAAGAACAACAAAGTCGTCGCCTTCTTTAACTAGACCCATTGCGATACCAGCCACTGAAGCTTTAACAGGTACACCTGCGTTCATTAGCGCAAGTGATGTACCACATACCGACGCCATTGAAGATGAACCGTTTGATTCTGTGATTTCTGATACCACACGTACTGAGTACGGGAATTCTGCCAGTGTTGGCATTACCGCAGCAATACCACGCTTAGCTAGGTTACCGTGACCAATTTCACGACGCTTAGGTGAGCCAACAAAACCTGTTTCACCGACACAGAACGGAGGGAAGTTGTAGTGCAACATAAAGTGGTGCTTATGAGTACCGGTTAGGTTATCCATCATTTGCGCATCACGTTCTGTACCTAGAGTCGCTGTTACTAGCGCCTGCGTCTCACCACGAGTAAAGATTGCAGAGCCGTGCGTACGCGGAAGTACACCGGTCATCACGTCAAGAGCACGAACCATGTCTGGTTCACGACCGTCAATGCGTTTTTCACCAGCGATGATGCGACTACGAACAATTTTCTTCTCTAGTGAGCTAAACTCTTTTCCAACCACTTGGTCGTCAAGAGACTCTTCTTCACTAAGCTCAGCAGATAGCTTTTCAATAACCTCTGCTTTTGCTTCAGAAAGCGCTTCTTTACGTGCAACTTTGTCAGTGATTAAGTAAGCATCACCGATTTTTTGCTCAGCAATTGCCGCGACTTTTTCAGCAAGAGTCAGATCTTTTTCAGGTGCAGTCCAATCCCAAGCTGGCTTGCCTGCTTCAGCACTGAACTCTTCGATTGCTTTGATGATCGACTGAGATTGCTCATGACCATATACAACTGCGCCTAGCATTTCTTCTTCAGAAAGCACTTCTGCTTCAGACTCAACCATAAGTACTGCGTTTTCAGTACCCGCAACAACCAAGTCAAGCTTGCTGGTTTCAAGCTCTTTCAAGGTTGGGTTGATGACATACTGGCCATCCACATAACCAACGCGTGCAGCGCCGATTGGGCCATTAAATGGAATACCAGAAATAGCTAGTGCTGCTGAAGTACCAATTAGTGCAACGATGTCTGGTTGTACTTCTGGATCAACTGAAACAACCGTGGCAATCACCTGAACTTCGTTTACAAAGCCTTCAGGGAATAATGGACGGATTGGGCGGTCAATCAGACGCGCTGTTAATGTTTCGCCATCTGAAGGACGACCTTCACGTTTTAAGAAGCCACCCGGGATACGGCCCGCAGCATACATTTTCTCTACATAGTTAACCGTTAGCGGGAAGAAGTCTTGGCCAGGAGCCGCTTCTCTTTTGCCTACTACGGTTACTAGCACTGATGTATCACCAATGCTCGCTAGTACTGCGCCGTCAGCTTGACGTGCGATAGCACCTGTTTCTAGAGTCACTGTGTGTTGACCTAGTTGAAATTCTTTAATAATTGCTTGCACAATATTTTCCTTACTTAATTGTTTTCAACGCCAACAGGGACCAATTACAGTCTTAAATAAACTCAATCAATTTATTTAAGCACTACAATTGGTAAACCAATTGACGCTGGTTTAAACCTATTTTTAAACCGTTGTCAGTATACTGATAGAATAGCGACAAAAAAAGGGGCTAATTAGCCCCTTTTTTGCTGTTGGATAATTTTCCAACAAGAAATCAAAAATATTAGCGACGTAGGCCAAGCTCTTTGATTAGTGCAGCATAACGGTCAACGCTCTTGCCTTTTAGGTAGTCAAGAAGGTTACGACGTTGGCTAACTTTACGTAGCAGACCACGACGTGAGTGGAAGTCTTGCTTGTGGTTAGCGAAGTGACCTTGTAGCTTGTTGATGTCAGCAGTTAGAAGTGCAACTTGTACTTCTGGTGAACCAGTATCACCTTCTGCGCGAGCGAACTTTGCTACGATTTCTGCTTTTTCTTGGTTGCTTAGTGACATAATAACTCCAAAATAAATTTAAGTAATGCTCCAGCCGATCACTAATTCAGCCAAAGCGGAAGCTGGCGGATTATATCAGTATTCTCCACCAATGCATAGTATAATCGTGATTAGGATCCCGGCTGCGCCGACGATAATGCTCGTTTAGCTTTGAGTAGCCCCTGAGGGTTACGTTCACCAATCCCCACAAACTGACCTGCCGCCACTACTTTCACAATGCCCTCAGGCAAGTTTTCCACGGCGACGGTTTGGCCATGACCAAAAGCAATGCCTTGCTGTTGGTTGATCTCTACCACAGGGAGATCGACCAATGCCGTATCCATTGGTAACAATAAGCTGTCTAAATACGTCGACGGCGCTACTTCTTCGGTTTTGGCTTTATCAAGCAGCTGCTCAAGCTCTGCCAAGGTCACCATTTTATCACTAGGATAATGACCCACTTCGCTACGGTGCAACATAATAACGTGGGCACCACAGCCAAGCTTTTCGCCTAAGTCATCGACAATGGTACGAATGTAAGTGCCCTTTGATACGTGCACTGTCATTTGTATTTGCTGACTGGCCTCATCGTATTCGTCTAAAGTAATGCTATAAACATTAATCTTGCGACATTTACGCGGTACTTCAATGCCCTCGCGAGCATACTTATATAAAGGTTGCCCCTGATACTTTAATGCCGAGTACATTGACGGGTATTGATCGGACTCGCCTAAAAAGCTCGCTACTTCACGCTCTAACTGGTCGTTACTAATATCCACAGGACGAGTCTCGACAATCTCACCATCGGAGTCCGAGGTCGTGGTACGCTCCCCCAATTGTGCTCTAACCACATACGTTTTATCGGTATCAAGCAAAAACTGAGTAAACTTAGTCGCTTCACCAAAGCAAATGGGTAACATTCCCGTCGCCAGTGGATCTAAAGCTCCTGTGTGTCCTGCTTTTTGAGCAAAATAAATGCCTTTTGCCTGTTGCAGCGCCTTATTAGAAGAAATACCTTGCGGCTTATGTAACAATAAAATGCCGTCAACAGCACGGCCTTTACTACGCCGAGCCATTAGTCTTCCTCTTGATCTTTGCCTTCGGACTCCGGACCACGCTTAGCATTGTCTTCTTTAATCACAGAATCGACTAAGTTAGAAATGCGCATGCCTTCCATCAGTGAATTATCAATCACAAACTTAAGCTCTGGCATGATACGGGCGCGAATACGCTTACCCAGCAACGAACGGATATACCCCGTTGCTTCATTTAAAATAGCCGCACTTTGTTTGGTTTTGTCTTCATCGCTGGTATTTAATACCGTGATAAACACCTTTGCATAAGACAGGTCACGAGATACCTCAACCGCAGAAACAGTCACCATGCCCAATCTTGGGTCTTTAATTTCGCGCTGTAAAATCACCGCAATTTCTTTTTGAATTTGCTGTGCTACACGATCTGTACGAGAAAATTCTCTCATTTTCACCACTTAAAAGTTAACAATCTATGAGATCACAAATGGGGGCTAGCGCCCCCATCTCAAGTATTTTAGTAACTTACAGTTAAAGCGAGCGCTCTACCTGAACCGTTTCAAATACTTCGATTTGGTCACCGACTTTAACGTCGTTGTAGTTCTTAACGCCAATACCACATTCCATGCCGCTACGAACATCCGCTACGTCGTCTTTGAAGCGACGTAGTGACTCAAGCTCACCTTCGTAGATAACCACGTTATCACGAAGAACACGAATAGGTGCACTACGCTTAACTACGCCTTCAGTAACCATACAGCCGGCAATAGCACCAATTTTCGGTGACTTAAACACGTCACGTACTTCAGCAAGACCAATGATCTCTTGCTTAAATTCTGGAGCTAGCATGCCTGACATCGCCTGCTTCACTTCTTCAATCAAGCTGTAGATAACGCTGTAGTAACGTAGATCTAGGTTTTCAGCTTCGATTACCTTACGTGCAGAAGCGTCGGCACGGACGTTAAAGCCAACAATGATTGCATTTGATGCTGCTGCAAGCGTTGCGTCTGTCTCAGTGATACCACCTACACCAGAGCCAACAATCTTAACTTTCACTTCTTCCGTTGACAGTTTAGTCAATGAATCAGCAATTGCTTCAATTGAGCCTTGTACGTCGGCTTTAAGTACAATGTTCACCTCAGAAACATCACCTTCGGTCATGTTAGAGAACATGTTTTCAAGCTTGGCTTTTTGCTGACGCGCTAGCTTCACTTCGCGGTATTTACCTTGACGGTAAAGTGCCACTTCACGTGCTTTACGCTCATCGCGAACGACAGTAGCTTCGTCACCAGCAGCTGGTACACCAGAAAGACCTAAGATCTCAACTGGAATTGACGGACCTGCCGATTTCACATCTTTACCGTTCTCGTCTTTCATAGCACGAACACGGCCATACTCTAAGCCACACAGTACGATATCGCCTTGGTTTAGGGTACCTGACTGAACTAGGATTGATGCCACTGGACCACGGCCTTTATCAAGACGCGATTCAATAACCACACCCGATGCCATGCCTTCTTTTGATGCTTGCAATTCAAGTAGCTCAGACTGCATTAGAATGGCTTCTAGTAGCTCATCAATACCAAGACCGGTTTTCGCTGAAATGTGCACAAACTGAGTTTCACCACCCCACTCTTCTGGGATAACGTCTAGTTGTGCTAGCTCGTTTTTAACGCGGTCTGGGTCAATGCCCTCTTTATCCATTTTGTTTACCGCAATGATAAGCGGTACTTCTGCTGCTTTGGCGTGCTGCACAGCTTCTTTGGTCTGTGGCATTACACCATCGTCTGCTGCCACTACAAGTACCACGATATCTGTCGCCTTCGCACCACGTGCACGCATTGAAGTAAACGCTGCGTGTCCCGGAGTATCTAGGAAGGTGATCATGCTGCCACCGGTTTCAACGTGGTAAGCACCGATATGCTGGGTAATACCACCGGCTTCTCCATCAGCAACCTTGGCTTTACGGATGTAATCCAGCGTTGATGTTTTACCGTGGTCAACGTGACCCATAACCGTAACAACTGGCGCACGCGGTTCAAGCGAGCCTTCGTCACTGCGGTCTTGAAGTACTTTTTCTTCTAGCTCATTTTCTTTCACTAGAACAACTTTGTGACCCATTTCTTCGGCAACTAGCTGGGCAGTTTCTTGATCGATAACTTGGTTAATGGTCACCATGTCACCCATCTTCATCATGGTTTTCACCACTTCTGCACCTTTAACAGCCATGCGTGAAGCAAGCTCTGCTACGGTGATGGTTTCACTGATGCGAACTTCTTGTTTCACTTCAGCGGCCGGCTTTTGGAAGCCATGCTGTAATGAAGTCGGGGCTTTAAGCTTACCTTTTTTGCCTCTTTGTCTTCTGTTCGACTCTGCAGCATCGTCTCTACCAGACTTTTTCTTCTTCTTACGGCGAGCGCTTTTCTCTTCACGAGCATCTGACTCGTCTTCTGCTTCTCGGGCGTAAGTTGAAGTGGTTAAGTGGTGATCTGAGTTTTCCTCACGACGACGACGCTCTTCTTCTTCCGCTTTCCAGCGAGCTTCGTTTTCTTCGGCTAAACGACGAGCTTCAGCAGCTTGACGCTCGGCTTCTTCTTCGGCTTTTTTCAGTGCGGCTGCTTCTGCTTCTTGACGCAGGCGCTCTGCTTCTTTACGTTCTTTCTCTTGTTGCGCGCTATCCACTTCTTTACTCTGCTTATCATTGGCTTGGGCTGGGCGATCGGCATTTGCTTTTCGCTTCGCCTCTTCTTTAGCTTTGCGCTCGGCTTCCTCTTTGGCCTTGCGTTCAGCTTCTTCGCGCGCTTTGCGCTCAGCTTCTTCTTTGGCCTTTTGCTCTGCTTCTTGCTGAGCCTTCAACTCTGCTTCTTTGCGCGCAGCTTCCTCTGCAGCTAAGCGTTCTTGCTCTTTTTGCTGCTCGATTGCGCTCTTTTTAACGTAAGTGCGCTTCTTACGGACTTCTACAGATACCGACTTTGCTTTACCAGACGAGTTAACACTTAGGGTGCTTTTACTCTTACGCTGTAGAGTCATGCGCTCAGGACCGGTTGACCCAGTGCCACCATGTTGCTTGCTTAGGTGGTCAAGCAACTTAGCCTTTTCGGATTCAGTAACTTGGTCGCCCTCGGCTTTTGTGATCCCTGCATCTTTTAACTGCTGTAGTAATTTATCAACAGTTGTACCAATACTCTCGGCTAGTTTATTAATGCTCACTTCTGCCATACGTGATGTTACCTCCGTTAATAAATTACTCTTCGTTGAACCAACAAATGTTACGTGCAGCCATGATTAACTCACCAGCTTGCTCTTCTGACAGCTCTGAAATTTCAACTAAGTCATCAATCCCCTGCTCAGCAAGGTCTTCAAGTGTAACAATACCTTTGCTAGCGAAAACATAAGCGTCGTGACGCTCAAGTCCTTCTAGTGCTAGTAGGTCTTCTGCAGGTTCTGCATTTTCTAGACTTTCTTCATCGCGAAGTGCTTTAGTGGTAAGTGCATCTTTTGCACGATTACGTAGCTCTTCAACAGTGTCTTCATCTAAACCATCAATTTCTAAAAACTCAGCAACGGGTACGTAGGCTACTTCTTCTAATGTTGAGAAGCCTTCGTTAATTAGTAATGTTGCAAAGTCATCGTCAATATCTAAGTGTTCGGTGAACAGATTGATCAGTTTGTCTGATTCTTCAGCGTTTTTACGCTCCATCTCTTCTACCGTCATCACATTTAGTTCCCAACCTGTAAGTTGGCTGGCTAAACGTACGTTTTGACCGTTACGACCAATGGCTTGCGCAAGGTTATCGGCCTCTACCGCAATTTCCATGGTGCGAGTGTCTTCATCCATTACGATTGAAGCCACTTCTGCCGGTGCCATGGCATTGATCACAAATTGCGCTGGGTTATCATCATACAACACGATATCAACACGCTCACCACCAAGTTCGGTAGAAACGGCTTGCACACGTGCACCACGCATACCCACGCACGCACCCACAGGGTCGATACGCTTATCGTTTGATTTCACCGCAATTTTAGCACGAGAACCAGGATCACGTGCAGCACCTTTAAGCTCAATCATCTCCTCGCCAATTTCAGGTACCTCAATGCGGAATAATTCCATCAACATATCTGGTTTTGAACGAGTTACAAAAAGCTGTGCACCACGTGCTTCAGGCTTCACTTCATAAAGTAAACCACGTACACGGTCACCTGGACGGAAGCTTTCACGCGGTAGCATGTCTTCACGGTAAATAACCGCTTCAGCGTTGTTGCCTAAATCAATAACGATGGCATCACGCGTGGCCTTTTTAACCACACCCGTTACCAGCTCGCCTTGCTGATCTTTATAAGCATCAACCACTAATGCCCGCTCAGCTTCACGTACTTTTTGTACGATAACCTGTTTTGCCATTTGCGTTGTAATGCGGTCAAACTTGATTGACTCAATTTGTTCTTCAACAAAGTCATCAAGTTGAATTTCTGGCTCGTCAACCTGTGCAGCTTCAATGGTGATTTCCGCGTAAGGGTTTTCTAAAGAGCCATCTTCTTGTGGTTCAACCACTCGCCAACGGCGGAAAGTATCGTACTCACCGGTTTTACGGTCGATTGAGACACGAACGTCAATTTCACCGTCATGCTTCTTTTTTGTTGCTGTCGCTAGTGCGAACTCTAATGCTTCAAAAATCTTTTCTCTTGGGACTGCTTTTTCATTGGAAACAGCTTCTGCCACCAACAATATTTCTTTTGCCATAGGTAATGCCTCGCTTGCCCTTGTCCTTCGCACTCAAAGTTAGAATTTTGCGATGATATTGGCACGTTCAATGTTGCTCAACATCAGAATAAATTCCTGACCGTCAACCTTTAACGTGATCATATCGCCATTAACTGCTACTAAATCGCCTTTAAAGTTACGGCGACCTTCTTGCGGAAGCTTTGTACGCAAACGTACTTCTTCTCCCACTGCCTCTTCATAATGAGCTTGTTTGAATAGTGGTCTGTCAACTCCTGGAGAAGATACTTCCAAACTGTATTCATTGGTGATCGGGTCTTCAACATCTAAGATAGCACTGACTTGACGACTAACTTCGGCGCAGTCATCTACAGTAATACCGTTTTCATGGTCAATATACACACGTAGTGTAGAATGACGCCCAGCTTGGACAAACTCAAGACCGAGTAATTCAAAGCCACAGGCAGCAACCGCAGGCTCCAACATTTCAGTCAATTCTTGCTCGAGTTTTGACACAGAACTCCTCCATACACAAACAAAAAAAGGGCTTATAGCCCCCAATCATAGCTGCTTGATCTTGGGCTCAGGGTAACCCTTACGCCAGATACGACAACGCCCCGAACCAAGCGGGGCGTCACACGAATAACAAACTGTGTGGCCAAAGGCCGTGCTTGGTTTGCGAGCTGTCTCAGCCAAATTAAATTACGCTTAAGTCAATAAGCAATAATCTAAACGCAAAACGCGCATTACTAAGAATGCGCGAGATCAAAGAATAAATCTTTAAACTTGGTTGCGGGAGCCGGATTTGAACCGACGACCTTCGGGTTATGAGCCCGACGAGCTACCAGGCTGCTCCATCCCGCGCCAACACATAAAACGCAAAAACTGTTTTACTTCTGTCTTCAAAGAAGTGGACATCGGATTTGAACCGACGACCTTCGGCACTTTCAAAGTAACGAGCCCAACAAACTATCAGACCGCTCCATCCCGCGCCAACACATAAAACGCAAAAACTGTTTTACTTCTGTCTTCAAAGAAGTGGACATCGAATGGTAAACGATGACCTTCGGTCTTAATGTTCACAACGGCGTTAACCCGTTAGAACTGCCTAAATATGTTGCGTATTATAAAGACAGTAGCGCGGGATAGCAACCATCAATTAGCACTATCTGTTACTATTCTGCCCCTCAGAAGCTCGCTATTTCAGACCCTTTTATTGAATTTTCCCGATCACCAACTCATTCCTTAATGAGTACTATTTTACGCCCTCTTAGCGCTCTTTTTAGGCTCGTGAATAATGCATCATAAGCCGTCAGGCCAAAGCGCCCCACCTAAACCATTTGTCTTTTATATTTGTAAGTTAAGTCGCACACTGGTTAAGAAAAAGTCTACTAACAATGAAAGTTTGACTATACTTACATTTCCAGCGATTGGTTTTGAGCAAAGGATCCGCTCTTCAACTCACATTTGAAGAGGCGCTTATGAGCATTACCCCTTATCAATATCAGCTTTTGACTCAAACGCTTGCCAGCATTCGGCCTAACTTCCATGGCTTTTGCACCTCATGGCAAACCCAACTATTGCGTTACGACCTCAACATGGAAGTGCCAAGCAACACCAAACAATTAATCATCTGGGAGCATCAGATTTTTGACTTTATTCAAAACTGTGTGATGCGTCTGCCACAGCAAAGCAACCTACTCTACTACTTACAAAAGCAAAAACAGGTGATGGTGTTTCTTGGTACTGCAGAGCAAGACATCAGCGTATTACTAACCACGTTTATTGCCAGCTTAAAACGTCAATTGGGTCGACATTTTACTCATGCGGCTCACAATGCTTGGCAAAAAGCCTTACTTATCATCAAAAACATGCTACTTGAACAATTGTTTGGCAAAAAAAACGTGGTGGCACTAAAAGATTTTAAACAGGCACAAGTTCACGCTACTTAAGCGCTAGTAGAGCAGTGAATTCAGCGTGACTTCTAACCGCCCTAAGCTTACACTCATACAAAAGTTAATTAGGGCCAACAAAATGATTAAACAAACATTTTTTGCACTGCTAGTGACTGCAGCTGTCACCGGGTGTGATGCGTTACAGGATTCGAAAGCGCAACTTGAGCAAGACTACCTGTCACAACATCAACAATTACAACAAGCAATAACGCAAATTCGTGAACAAGGTATAGCCTCGGTAAAAGCCAGTGCCGAAACAGGCAGCGTCGCGGCTTGCGTGGCCACACAATTAGATGCCGACCCGATGGGAGCACTGGCCACTGTCGAGGGGGCGCTGCAAGATAACGCCAACCTTGGAGACATTTTAGCCGCGGTGGAAAACCTATCGACGCAAGAGATCTCACTGGACCAGCTGCCCGAATTAATTCAACAAGGTGCAGACACAGTACGCTACCTCAAGACTTTACTCAGCGAGTACGATTTGTCAGAGTTAAAACAGCAGGCCACCGACTTATTGGCAACCGGTGAAGCAAAAAGCGAAGACGTTGGCGCCCATTTACGAACATTAATAGAGTCTTGCCAAACAAAGTGAGCAAAAGCGCTGAACGCTTCGTAGTATGTCACTATGTGTTGCAGCAAAATGTGAACTATAAACGTGAAGATCGGACTTTATTTATTCGATAACGATTGCCGCCTGAGTGACAATATCGCGCTCAGGCAGCTACGAGAAAAAGCAGACCATTTGGTTTGTGTTTATTTTCCCAGTCCTAGCATTTGGACCGCGAGAAAGTCGCAAACGGAAAAATCAACGTGCGTTAAGGCATTTCAGCAAAATACCCTCTATGCGTTACAAACTGAACTCAACCAGTATCAGCAAACCCTTTTTACTTTGCCTGATCCACTTGCTCTTAGCCATCTTATTCAATTAATTAAAGACCTCAACATCAGCCATGTGGCGCGCTCAGTGCACCCTGGGTATGATGAGCAAAAAGTATGGCAAGCACTACAACATGAATTACTCGACGTTGAGTTTATTTCAGCATACAGCGCCACCTTGTTTAACTTAACAGAACTGCCCATATCCTTATCTGAGCTACCGCCAAGCTTTACTCCATTTAGGAAAAAAGTTGATCAGCTTGAGGTCCGTGAAGCACAGGCAAAACCCTCGAGTCTGCCTCCCCTGCCTCACTCAGCAAATACCCTAAGTTACTTAACCCCTGTGGCAGTTAAGTCCTTACCAGCCTGCCGCTTTAATGCGGGTTCCCACGCCGCAAAGGCCTATTTAGCCGACTACTTTAGCGACGCAACAGCACAGCATTACAAGCAAACTCGAAATGCCCTAATGGGACAACGCTTTTCTACTCAATTTAGTCCTTATCTAGCCTCAGGTGCAATCAGCCCAGTGGAAGTCGTCGCCGCATTACAGCAACACGAGCAGCAGTTTGGTAGCAATGAGTCGACCTACTGGATTTGGTTTGAATTATTATGGCGTGAGTATTTTCACTGGTATAGCCTAAAACATGGCGAACGACTATTCGCATTTTCTGGCGTTAAAGGTAAAACGCCAAAAACCAGCTTTTACCCCGAGCGCTATCACAAATGGTGTGAAGGTAAAACGCCATCACCTTTAATCAATGCCATTATGAACGAGTTGAACGCCACAGGTTGGATCTCCAATCGTGCCAGACAAATCACCGCCAGTTATTTTGTCAATGAGTTGCAGCTGGATTGGCGATACGGTGCCGCATACTTTGAGCAGCGGCTTATTGACTATGATGTCGCGGCCAACTGGGGCAACTGGCAGTACATCGCGGGAGTGGGCGCCGATCCGCGTGGTGGCCGCCACTTTAATATTACCAAGCAACAGCAGCAATTTGACCCTAATGGTGACTACATCAAGGCGTGGCAAGGCAAATCCTATCCAGACTTGGATAGTCGTGACTATGTAGACTGGCCCAAGGAGTGAGATGTGAGCAAACTAAATGGAAAGTATCAAGGTATTAGGCTTATTTTGGGGGATCAACTGAATGCGAACCATTCTTGGTTTAATGATAACAAGCCAGATTACCTTTATGTCATTGCTGAATTACATCAAGAAACCAGCTACACCAAGCACCACGTGCAGAAAGTATGTGCTTTTTTTAAGGCGATGGAAAACTTTGCTACGGCGCTGCGCTCTGCAGGCTTCCATGTCCTGCACCTCACTTTAGATGACAGCAAAAAGTACGCCAACCTCGACGCCTTAATTCAACAGCTCTGTCAGCAATATCAGGTACAAAGTTTTCAATATCAACGCCCAGATGAATACCGCCTACTGCGCCAGCTTGAACAACTGAAACTCGATGAGTTGAATGTTAAAGTCTATGACAGTGAACATTTCTTAGTGGGTTATGATGAGTTCGATGACTACCTCAGCGCTGGCAAGCATGCCACCATGGAGTTTTTCTACCGTAAACTCAGACGTCGTTTTAATATTTTAATGCAAGACGACGAGCCTGAAGGCGGCGAGTGGAACTTTGATGCCAACAACCGCAACAAGCTGAAAAAAAGCGACTTAAAAGAGATCCCCGAACCCTTATGTTTCAGCGATGATGTCAGTGACATTTTAACCCGAATCGAAAAGCACAACGTCAATACCATAGGGCAAGCGAACAAACAGCTGCTGTGGCCTACCACCCGAGCACAAGCCAAGGAGTTACTGCAGTTTTTCTGTGATCACTTGCTTATACGTTTCGGTCAATTTCAAGATGCCATGACCTGCAATAGTGAGCATCAGTGGTCTTTGTATCATTCGAGGTTATCGTTTGCACTCAACAGCAAAATGTTGCACCCCAAGCAGGTTATCGATACCGCTATCGAGGCTTATCGTAACAATAAGGACATTGACATTGCACAAGTGGAAGGGTTTGTGCGCCAAATCCTCGGCTGGCGTGAGTTCATTCGCGCGATTTACTGGTTGAATATGCCTGATTATGGCAACAAAAATTATTTATTGGCGCAGCGTAATTTACCGCAGTACTTCTGGCATGGTGAGACCAAAATGCGCTGCCTTAACGCCACCATTAAGCAAAGTCTTGACTACGCTTATGCGCACCATATTCAGCGCCTAATGGTTACAGGGAATTTTTGCTTACTTACGGGCATTCACCCAGACCAAGTCGATGACTGGTACTTGGGAATTTACATCGACGCCATCGAATGGGTTGAAATGCCTAATACTCGAGGTATGACCCAATTTGCTGACCACGGCATTGTGGCCACTAAACCCTATGCTGCCAGCGGCAACTACATCAACAAAATGAGTGATTACTGCCGCGATTGCCATTATGACGTTAAGCAAAAAAGCACTGATAATGCCTGTCCATTAAACAGTTTGTACTGGCACTTTATGGTACGACATCAAGAGAAGTTTGCTAAAAACCACCGTATAGGCATGATTTATCGCAATTGGCAAAAACAAGACGAAGCCACACAACAAGCGACACTTGAGCGGGCACAATGGTGCTTAGACAACATAGAATCGCTGTAACTAAGCAGAAGTTGGCGCTTAAAACAGGCGCCAACGCCGCTTTTTGGTTTTTACTTCATGCACCCAGTTCACTTCAATGGTAGTCACCGCCAAAGTATCGCGAGTGCGTTTCGAGATAAGCTCATAGCTGACACTCTCAGCTGAACTAAAATCCAGCTCGTATTGAAACTGATTGACCTGTGCCCAGCATTGCAGAATTTTCTTAGATACGCTCTCTCGCAGGCAGTAGTTGCCAGTTTCAGGGGCATTCACCGTGATTTTAACATCGGCATAGCAGGTACGTCCTTGGTTCAATGCCACACATTTGCTCGGCACCGCATGGAGTATTCCAACCGGATCTTTACTATCAGCCAAGGCGCCGAAAGATGCCGAAAAGCCGGTCAACATTAGCGTCCATATTGCCAACTTAGAACACATACTTCACTCCAGAAAAGAACACTCTGGCGTGACGTGAGCGCACCAATGGGCTATCTAAGGTATTTTTAGAGCCCATTAACCAAGAAGCGCCGGCACTAAACACCCAGTCTTTGGCAATGGGGTAGTTCAATTGTAACTGTGCAAACACCGATGACGCGGCGCCTGGTTGATAGGGAAATAAGTAACCATTGCTTTCTGCTTCGCCAACACCGAAGTAATAATTATTAAAGTTGCTGGAGTAATAGTTAGCGCCAAAGTTCAGCCAGAGATCCCAGTTTCTAAGCTCAAAGGTACGGGTTGCTTCAAGGTGAAAAATCCAACCTTCAGTGTCGCCAAAGACATCATAGGCAAGCTCAGCGACAGCCAAAAACTCCCCCACATGGCGATAATAAGAAAACCCTAACGAGTTATCTTGTTTGCGCCGACTGATCCCCTTCAGCTCTGGCACAACGGCATTAGAGTCATCATAGCCACGTTCGCTGAATGGCAACATATAACTGCCATAAATCGCATCTACGCCCCAGTTGCCTTGGTCTACGATTTGATAGCCAATGTCAGAGCCACCAAAAAAGTCACCGGAATGAGAGTTAAGGTAAAAGTTTTTATATTCAAGTTCGGCATCAATTAAGATGGTGCCATGGCGAAAAGTAGGATCGGCTCCCGCCAGCTCTGGCATGCTCATATCGATATAAAACGCACCGAAACTTAACTGCCAAGCAAACTCGTCTTCATACAAACTTTCACTGTGCTCTTTCGAAGCCACGCAGAGAGGGAGCAACAAGGCAATGAACAGCATTAAATTTTTCATAATTATTATCGTTAACGCGGGACAGCTGAGGGTGTACCGGAGATCATACCTGAGTCATTTCTGAGCAACAAGTTTCTTTTAATAAACAATAAAAACACTAAAACCTTAACTTTATTTTAATTAAATTTTCACACAAATTCTCTTAAATATCGAGCTTTAACTGCGCTCACGCATCACTATGTCAACCACAAAGAGGCAACTATGCTCAAGTACATCTTACCTGTTGCGGCCTTAATGGCCTGCTCTAAAGCCGACGCATTCAGTCAAGAAACCCATAAACGCATTGTGATTGATGCGGTCAATTACATGGCCCAACACCCCACCACAACTCAATACGCTAAGCTACAAGCCTATGCACAGGCCAACAATATGTCGGTTGCGCAATTGGCTGATGTACTTGGTCAAGCGGCATTTGACGTGGATGATTTTGAGGACACTTTCTTTTGTGGCGCCATTACCGGAGACTGCGTGCAAGCTCCTTTGTGGGGAGCTGCCGAAAGTATTGTCAAATACACCAGCTATTGGCACTTTCAAAACCATACCCAAGGTCCAGATAGTCATGGTAACGATTTTGGTGGCTATAATTATGAAAAACTCACGGTATGGGGCGACATAGACAATATGGCTGCGACCTGGTTAAAAGGCGATTACCTCGATGATGGTCAAGGAGGTGAAACCGGTTGGTTTAGTGCGGATGACAGCGAGTACAATAGCTATGGCATCACCGAAAAGCACTACCGCATTGATAGCCACTCGAGTTACAGCATGTACGATGACTTCGAAGAAATGCCCTTTCAACCAATCGATAATCTCGGCCAATACTGGTATCAAAGCTATGTCGACAGTGGAAACCCACAAGTATTAGGGTTTGTTTTCCATACCACGGATTTACTTCAGCCTCATCACACTTGGACCACTTCAGCACTGAATCATGCCGGTTGGGAGTCGTGGGTAAAAGACTATTATGACCAAGAATCTTTAAATGACTTCACCCTAGTAAGCCAAGCCATGACCAGCTTTAGTCCAGTAGACACCAATTCAAGCGATATCCGCCCATTACTCACCCAAGGCGGGGCATTTTCTTATGCTCAAGGCGGCATCGTTTTAAACTCTAAAGACCATTACGACCGTGTGGATACTGCAAAACAAGTGATCCCGCACGCCATTGCCATGGTTGTGCACCTGCTTAACCACGCCATGGAAGTAAGATAATGGTCTTACGCGTGTTTTTATTGGTAGGCTTTCTTAGCCTACCTGCTTTTGCCACAGAGACCATTTCACCTGGGCTGGTAAAGCTGGTGCATCAGCTCTACTTGGCGCAAGGGCGGGAAGTCAGCACAGCACAAACTAAGCAGCAGCTATTACAAAATCAGTTTTTACTCAGCCTTTCGCTATGTAAAGCAAGTCCATGCCAGTGCAGCACAGTTTAGTCAGCGTCAGGATGCTGTTGAGTTTCGCCAAGCAGTGCAAGCTAGTTCCTGGCAAGACGCGGTAAAACACTTACAGCCCTCCCTAGTCTGGCAAGCCCAGTTAATGCCAATTAATCGCGACAGCCAACCACGTTGGCAGACACAGCTGGCTTTCACTTTAGAGCCGGGCACAATAAGCCCAGTGATCAGAACGCCAGCGGCCAAATGGCTGGTTCTGACCACGCAATCGCCTGTAACAGACTACTACCCAGTCGATAGCGAAACCGTGCGCTACCAAGCTATGCAGACACTAACTCGGCAAGTCGCCCAGCAGCGCTTTAATGACAAGTACACCGCTTGGCTCAAGCAACGTAAGGAGCAGTTATAATGAACCTCTGGCGCTGGCTGGTTATTATGGTGTTGCTGAGCTTAGTGGCGCACTTTGTCTTTACTTATGCACCGGTGAGATGGCAAAACGCAACAACCCAAGCGCTACCGGCGACCACGGTGGCAAAAGCCAAGGCGCCTTTACCCAAGCCCGCTCCTAACAACCCAGCAACTCAAGCAGCACAGTCTAATACAGCGGTTTCAGCTAAAGTGAAAGCCATCACCGCGCCAAGTTATTTGCCACCCATTGCAACACGGCAGCAATCAGGCTCAAATTATCTGGGCGATTTGGCCGATAAGCACGCCTATCAAGCTTACTTAGATGACCAAGAAGTGGCATTAAAAAGAAGTTATATCGACGCGGTCGATACCAAGGTGGCAACATTAGAACGCCTGTTACAGCGCGGTATTAAAGCTGGGCTGCCGCAACCACAGCTGCAACAAGCCAGAGACAAAATAGCCGGGCTAAAACAGCTGCAGGAGGAGCTTAAACAGGCGTTGGACGGCAAGTCGCGCTAATTAACTTGCAAGGTCACTTCACCGCTAATCACTTTCGGATTTCGCATTACCGCATTGAGCATCATATCTAACTGTCCGCCTTGATACTGACTCAATACTTCTTCTAACACGCTCTTAGGCGTGCTGGGGTTAGTTAAAAGCGCTAAGTGCATCGCAAAGTCTCGCTTAAAGCTTAGAAAAATAAGCGTATTGCGAGGAGTTGCAGGGTTTTGTGCTACGGCCACATCAATCACATCACCGTGAGCGGGGAAGTACTCAATAAGCCCCTCTAATTTTACTGCCGCCGTCGTTTCATCTTTCGCGGTTGCCAACGCGTCAACATGCCGCTGCATAAATAGCAGTATATAAAGCGCTAACAACACCACCCCTGCCCACAACACTAAATGACCGTATTTGACTGCTAATACCAGACCATCGACATGCATATCATGCCGTGCGGCGTGCATTTTGAGAAAGAAATAACTAAAAATCGTACTGAGCAGCCAGAGCAAAAAGCTGTATACCAACATCATGTCCACGCCACTGTCTGAGGCAAATGGCGAGAAACTAACGTCATGGTGAAACTGCGCCGACATTTGAAACAACACCGTGAAAAAAATAGCGGTGAGAACTAACGACCCTCCACCGGATTTTAGTAATAACACTAACTTAGCTTTTAATTCCATGGTTTCCTCGGCAAACACATATCAACCAGTGTCACCCTACAGGGAAACAACACGAAAATACACCTCAGCGAAGACGCCAAAAAGCGAATAACAGTGGGCTAAAAGCAGTCAAGCTCACGGTATCGTTTATATATGCAAGATAGACTACGCAGTGATAGCCAAGTTACAACACCTTGTTTGATGGACTAAAAAAGCGCTGTAACAAGGTTGTATATATTGCTTCTATTGCTTCTAAGTCAGCGACAGAAACACGCTCATTCACTTGGTGGATGGTGTCGTTCTTAACCCCGCACTCAATCACTTGGGTTTTGTCTGAGGCAAAAAAGCGTCCGTCAGAGGTGCCACCTGCAGTGCTCAGTGCTGGGTATTGTCCTGTGCTTTGGTGCACGGCTTGCTCGACTAAAGCTAAGAAACATCCTTGCCCTTGATGGCCGGTGTAAAATGACTCACATGGTCGCTCCCAAGTGATCTCATGGGGGCCATTAAAACGTGCTAATGTTGCCTCTATATACTCTTTCACTTCGGCGCTTTTGTAAGCATGGCTATAACGAATATTAAAGGTGATCTCGCATTTAGCCGGCACTAAGTTATCAACAATATTGGGGACAGTAACCCCAGTTACTTGCAAGCTGGTTTGTGAGCCTGCTTCATCTTTCCACCATGGTAGCTCAGCAAGCTGGCTCACCATTTTGCCAGCCGTGTGAGCGGCGTTGCTGGTTTGTTCTGGATACGCCACATGCCCAGCTTTTCCTTGCACCGTCACTCTGCCCGAGATAGCCCCGCGACGACCGTTTTTAATGGTATCTCCCACCTGATGATGAGATGTGGGTTCGCCCACTAAACAAGCATCAAGTTCGACACCTCGTTTGGCCAAGCGCTCGGCAATGACTTTTGAACCAAACTCAGCCTCCCCTTCTTCATCTGAGGTGAGTAGCCAATAAAAGTCCCCTTGCAAAGACTGCTTTGTTTCTAGCAAAGCTTTGCTTGCTGACAGCATGGCAGCCACCGCCCCTTTCATATCGGCAGCTCCTCGGCCGTACACCACTCCATCAATCACTGTGGCACTAAAAGGCGGCACCAGCCAGCCTTCGTCGCTGGCGGGCACTACATCAACATGGCCGGAAAAGGCCAGAGCCGGCCCCTTGCCAAAATGATAGTGCGCAATCAAGTTTTTAACCCCTGATACCTCGAACTGTTCAACGGTAAAACCCAGCGCGGATAATTGCTGTGCCATAAAAGTGATGGTACCGGCATCACACGGAGTCACTGAGGGGGCTTGGATCAACCGAGTTAAGGTGTTTAGGGTATCAGAATGTTTTACCAGTTGGGGTTTACGTTGTGTGGCCATGTAAAAATCACGCTTGGGAAACTTTAATGCTATTAAAAAGCGCCACTTTGACCACAGCATTGCACTTTTAATGCAATTCCATGACAGCCAAAACTTAATCTAAATCAAGTTTTCAGAAATTTCTGAAACCTGGCAATTTAAAAATTGATCTAGGACAGTTTTTCACCCTGCCACTGCCCTTATGATGACCTCATTGAAAACGAATACTCACACATAAAGAGTTATACCTCGCATAGGTTCAGGAGAAGAAAATGAAAACTTTAAGCGCTGCACTTTTATCAACCCTACTGGTTGCTGCTCCCTTCGCTCAAGCAAAACTCAGCGTGAATGTTGGTGCTATCAATGTTAACCCTGACAACACAGCATCTGCTATCAATGAAAATAACGCCCTTGGCTTAGTTGCTGACTCAAATACTCAGCTAGGTATTACGTTTGACTACCAATATAGCGATAACGTGGTATTTGAATTAGTAGCGGCAACGCCGTTCTCACACACAGTTGAAGGCGCAGGCGGTTTGGCGGGTGCAGACATTGCCGATGTAAAACACCTACCACCAACGCTACTGGCACAATACCACTTCTTTGATGCCACGGCTAAGTTCCGCCCATTTGTTGGTGCCGGCCTTAACTACACAGTGTTCTTTGACGAAGAGCCAAGTGCAGCACTAAAAGCAACACTAGGTACTAATGACGTGGAGTTGGATTTAGACAGCTCATTTGGTATCGCATTACAGCTTGGCTTTAATTACGACTTAAATGAAAAATGGGGTCTGCATGGCATGATCTCAAAAATCGATATCAACACTGACGCAACCGTGTATGCAAATGGCGCTAAAGCTCTGACCTCAGACGTTGAGCTTGACCCAGTAGTTGCTATGTTCGGTGTTAAATACAAGTTCTAAGCAAATAATTTACTGTTACTTTCTCAATCCCCAAGGCCACAATGATGTGGCCTTTTTTATAGCCAAAACAATGCTATTTATTGATGGCGACCATTATTACTTTTTTTCGCCTCGAGCATGGCTTTCCAATGCATAATTTCTGCAGGCAAGATAGGCACCTCACCATCAAAGCCAGCCACCTCTAACATTTCTTCTACGCTCACCACGCCACCTTTGCGCTTAAACACACCGCGCACATAAGCAATAGCATGTAAGCCTCGAGAGGAATGAAACTTTTGTTCAATATAAAAGTATTTATGATCCCAGCCCACCAAACGCGTTGACACCGTAAACTTCTGCATTGGTTTAATATCACGTATGTAGGTGATAGCGGTGGCATTGACAATAGGAAACCAACGGCGCTTCATCACTGCAGCAAATAACCCAACGCGCTCGGTCATCCAAGTGCGCGCTAAATCCATAAACGCCAAGTAGCGGGAATTGGTGAGGTGCATGTTAATGTCACAGTCGCTCGGCAGCGCTCGATACTCAATATCAACAGACTCTAAAATGGAGTCAGTGACGGCGCGGTTTTTTCTTATTTTCCAAAATAATAGCAATAAGCGGAAATATAAATTCATAGTAATGGTCTTACCAGTCAATCGTGTTTCGATTCTAGCATAGCGAGCAGGTTTATCATCCCATTATTTATTACTGACGAAATGACGTATTTATCATCCCCCATGCACCTAGACACTTGCAGTAACTCTGCCGGTAATCTAAATTAAAGAAAAAACAGAAGTGAACCTATGAACAAATTAACCTCGCTTGTTGCCACCACGTTAGTGCTTTTTTCAAGTGCTTGCTTCGCCGATTTCGACTATCAGGGTAAAGGCACCCTGACCTACCCTACTGGAGTTGAAAAAGCCTTTGAGTTTGGCTTTGGCTGGCAAAAATCCGCTGAAAAGTTTCGTATCGGCAGTAATAACTACGATATGTCAGAACTGCCTGAATCCTACTCCGTGGCCATTACTCTCAGTAAAGATGATACTCGAGTCTGGGTGCAAGAGTTTAACCAAGGATTTATTTCCGGCTTTACTTGGCAGATTGCAGACCACACCATTTCACTGCAGAAAAAGCAATTTAAAGACGCCGTTAAAGGCAATTATGTGCTCAGTGTCAATGGCATTGATTACTTTTTTGCTCGCGATAATGTCAGTATCACTTTGTCATTCAAAGACGAAGGCATAGAAAACATTAAAGTGGATGGGGTAACTAAGGATATGGGCACAAAATCTTAATCTAGCCACCGAGCCATAGGTGGTGACTCGGGAGCTTTGATTGTCTCTACACTTTCACTGTTTTACGATTAATACCGTACTCGCGCAACTTATTGGCCACTGCAGTGTGGCTTAATCCTAGGCGTTTAGCTAACTGTCTTGAGCTTGGGTAAGCCGGATATAACTTTCTTAATAAGGTCGCCTCAAAACGTTTTACCGCTTGGTCTAACGTGCCTTCAAAATCCGATTCCAAATAGCCTAAATCATGAGTAAAGCTTGGCAAGTTAAGGTGCTCAGTACGTAACTCTTTATCATCCAGCAACGACACTGCACGATAAATCGCGTTTTCCAGCTGCCTAACATTGCCTGGCCAAGGATACTGCTCTAACAATTCAATGCACTCAGGGGCAATGGTGGGAGCCGCGTGGCCATTTTGCTGGGCATATTTTTGAATAAAGTGCTCAGCGAGTGGGCCAATGTCCGCCTTTCTGTCTCGTAAGGGCGCAATCTCTAGGGTCAAGACATTGATGCGATAATAAAGATCTTCTCTGAAGCCGCCTTCTTGCACCATGGCCGGTAAATCTTTTTGAGTCGCGGCAATGATCCGTACATTGACCTTAACCTCGTTCTCATCGCCTACTTTTCTAAACGTACCATCTTGTAAAAAGCGCAGTAGTTTGGTCTGGAGCTGCGTGGACATTTCACCCACTTCATCTAAAAACACCGTGCCACCATCCGCTTGCTCTAACACACCTCGCTTCGGCGCGGCATTTTCCTCGTACCCAGCATAACCAAACAGTTCAGATTCGGCAACGTCGTCGGGTAAAGACGCACAAGACAAAGCAATAAAAGGCTTTAAAGAACGATTCGAAGCATAGTGACAGGCCCGAGCTAACAGTTCTTTTCCGGTACCCGTTTCGCCAGTAATGAGTATTGGCGCCTCAAGCTGCGCCATCTTACGCGCCTCTCTGACCACTCTGCGCATGGCGGTGCTGTGATTATGAATGGTGGCAAAGCTTTCTTGACCATAACGACGAAAGGCGCTCACTTGCTGGCCTAGACGTGATTGTGACTTAATATTAATTACCGCGCCCGCCAACACGTCTCCTTCTCCCCCTTGGGGCACCGAGATCGGCAATATGTCGGCAATGTAATCTTCGCCGCCCACTTCGACTCGGGTCGTTTGGCCTAAGACTTCTTTGCCCTCTAACCAACGAGTAAAATTAAATCCCTTAAGCAAGTTATTAATGTTCGCGTCTATTACTTCTTGCTGCGGTAGGTTTAAATCACGACACGCCGCATCGTTACAATGGCGCACCCATCCTTTGGCATCAATTGAAATCACACCATCAGGCAAAGCACTTAACAACGTGTTGAGCTCGTTGTGCTCACGTTCAGAGGGTAAATAAGCAGTAGTACGCACATCTTCCACACCATCAATTAAGCGTATTTCTGGCATGATCTTTTGAAACTGCTCGAATTCAATGGGCGGAAAACTAACGTACATACGGCAGTTAACAGAGTCGACTTCAATGCCTTTTAAGTCAACTTGATAACTTACCAAAATATTTAGTATTTCTTGGGCAATACCAATACGGTCAGCACAATGTATCTCTAGACGCATCTATTCCTCGAAGCGGATTTCAACAAGTGACGGGATCATACTCTAAGAATAGCTGGCCGACTAGCAAAACGTAAACAATATTGAACAGCTTTTTGTGCAATCAAGTGCCTTTACGGTAAATCAAGGTGCTTGCTGCGAGTGCAACTGCCTCAGGTTTTGCTGTTAATGCTTGTTAAAAAGGAGTATTTATTGCCACCCACTTGCTTTTCGGATATAATAAAAAAGGACTAGAAACATTCACAGGGTGTATGATTACTTTATTCACTTCATATAGATAGGCAGTTTAGCAATGAAAAGAACTCTACCCGTATTAATGTTAATTTTGCTAAGTGCTTGCTCAGTTGAAGACCCAAACGATACCGGAACGTCGCAGCTAGACCAACAAGAAAAAGAACAACAAGACAAACAAGATAATACCGCCCTCAATGCTAGCGTAAAGCTGCTCAGCGATGCACAACTTCCCATCAGCAACGCAACCATACAAAGCGGCAACCTCGAGCTTACCTCAAATGCCAATGGTGAAGTGGACTTATCTCAGCTTAGCTTAGGTAATCATATTGTTGAGATTAGCCACCCAGATTATCTGCCCCTAGTCATGACGGTGTCTCTAAATGAAAAAGACACGCAAGAATTCGACGTAACATTAACCCCGCGCTCAAGCTCAGTTAAAACCTTGTTATTTGCTGGTGATACCATGTTCGGCAGACGCTATTTTAATCCTGAACTGATCACCATGGGCAATAGCCTACCCAGCTCGTCTGATGCTCTTATTCAACCGAGTACCGCCGCTCAGGATGCCAGAAACATTGTGCGCTTTATGCATCCTTTGTTTGACCATGTGGACTTTGCCTCGGTTAACCTCGAATCCCCCGTGCTGGAAAACCCAATCAGTGTCCATCCAACAAAAGAGTACGCATTCTTTAGTTTACCGGACTCACTTTCAGCCCTTAACGACCTCAATATTAACTACGTGGCACTTGGTAATAACCACGTTTACGATTACCTTGATGCAGGGCTTAATGACACACTTATGAACGTCGAACGCTTTGGCCTGCAGCACAGTGGTGCAGGAACCACAGCAACCGCTGCCTATGCCCCATTTACAATGGCGTTAGGTGAAGCCACGCTCAGTTTAATATCAGCAACGTCCATCACCGGTGAGAAACATGACATCAGCTACATTGCAACGGATAGCAAAGCCGGTGCGGCTGATTTAACCAATACCGAGGCATTGCGCAATACCATTGTGGCGGCGAAAAGTAATGACCAATTCGTTATTACCCAACTCCATGGCGGCGATGAATACTCCTATGCCCCAACGGCCTACATTGATAACCGCTTTAAAGCCGCGGCGCAAAGCGGTGCTGACTTAATGATTGCCCACCACCCTCATGTGGCGCAAGGGTTTGCTGTTTATGATGGCGTCCCGGCTATTTTAGGCTTAGGTAATTTTGTGTTTGAACAAGCGCGTCTAGAAACATTTTTAGGAGTGATCACCGTGGTGGAGCTAGACACCGCAGGTGAGCCAACAATCAATAGTTTAAAAGCTTACCCAGTGTATCTTGAAGATTATGTCCCGAAACTGGTGAGTGGTGATTTGAGTAATCTGTTATTGAAAAGAATTGCCGAGTTTTCTGCGCCTGAAGTCGGTATTTCACTTCACTCCGGCTACGCTGAGGTAACCTTTGATAAGCCGGTAGAGCCAAAAGCAAGCCACCAGAAAACGCTGGTTTTAGAGCCAGGTGAGCACATCATCGATTTAAGACAATACGCGCAAAGCCACCAATTTCTGAGTAAATTACAAAGTTCTAATGACGCGGTTGAGCTTACCCTCGGCCGTGACCTACTCTTTTTCGGTGATTTTGAAGATTGGGATACCGACGATGAAGTGGCTGAAGTGTCACGCTGGTTACATGAGGCCCAAGATATTAGCCCCTGTTTAACTGGCGCTTACCGTGGTAGTCAAGGCTTATGCCTGCAACGTACGCAATACAATGAAACGGCCACTCGCGTGCCGTTTAAACATACGGTTCGTACCATGCCAATCACCCCAGCGGCCAGCACGCAAGCGGCCTATCACGAACTTTCTTTAATTGGTTATGCCAAAGGCAGTAATGCCGGTGAGTTCAGTGCCGACATTCGCATACTAACGCCGGAAGACAGCTTAATTTTTTCCGAGACATTCCCGGTGCTAAAAGCTGCTGGCGATTACGACTGGCAGAGCTTTCGTCATGATATTACCCTACCAGACGACTCCGTCGTCCTAGGTGAAGAAGCAATGCCAGCGCGAGGCGTGCAATTCGGTCTTGCCATGCAACCGCCTGCCAGCGGTGAAGCAGCATTGCTACTGGATGATATGGCGATGATTTCATGGCAACGACCTTTGCAACTTGAAAGCCAACAATGGCAAACAAAACAAATACATGGCTTCGAATTTATTGCAGTAAAGAGTAGCGAGACCGTTGAATTGACCCTAAGCTTTAGTCAACAATAATAGAAATACAGCTTTTATGTCGATATTTTCTCAAAGTCAGTTTTTTAGACCGCAAAAACAGTGGTGGCTTTTTATTAGCCTCTACCTGCTACTGTCTTTACTGGCTCTGACCAATTTCTACAAACAAGTTAATTTTTATAGCTTACAGTGGTTCAACCAATTTAATCCCAGCACGCAATCTGAAGTGGCGTTAATTGAAGCGCAAAACTTGCCGCAGCAACATACCGCGCTGATGCAATCTCTTATAGCCTCCGAGCCTAAGGCCGTGGTGGTACTCTCAGACACACAATTGGAGCAACACCATAAGCCACTGAGCTACTACCCACTGCAAGACCCTGAGTATTGCTTAACTCGAAGTCAGCACTGGTTTGCCACCAGCATTCAACTGCAACGCCCAAATAGGCCTTGCACGGTGGTGTGGTCTCGCATTTTTGATAACAACGCCGAATACCATAATAAAATTGTCGACGCGCTGCTGCCTTTACACGCACTGCCGAAATACACCGCCGAGCGAGTCATATCAGGAGACGTCTTTGCCGCCCAATTGCAAAACAAAACTCTGTTAGTAGCTCAACGAAGCCAGCTGTATAACAACCTAGTGTCAACCAGTGGCAAAGACATCTGGCCACCACTTTATCTGCAAGCACTGATAGCCAATAGCTTTGCCAACGACCGTTTTGTGGCGCAATTATCTGACAGCATCACATTTCCTCTGGTTTTTTTACTGTCTATTGCCTTGTTAATTTGCTACCAGAAACTCACTACAAAACAAAACTTTACGCTGGCAGTTACCGCTAACCTATTGGTTATTCTTAGCAGCTATCTATGCTATCGCTTTTATGCCCTGTTGTTGCCGGTTGGCGAATTATCAACGGCTATTTGGTTAACGCTGTTGTGGACTTTTATGGTGCTGCGTTTTTCAGAAGAAGCCAAACTCAGCGCACTATTGCTAAGAGCCCAGCAGCGTATGACGGGGCGCTACCTTCCGCGCCAGTTTACTGAGCTTGAGGAGCCATGGGATGCCATTGTTCGCTTAGTAAACCAGCAGTTGAATCTCAATCAAAGTATTTTCTTAACGCGCTTGGAAGGTGACCATCGGGTATCAGAGATCAGAGCGGTCAACTGCCAACTGGATGATATTTTGGAGCAGCGCCGCGATTACCAAAGAGCTCCATATAGCGATGCCATTAAAGCCTCAGGTGTCGTTAGAGTAACGCGCCCTTTCTTTAAGCACCGGGCAGAGCAAGAGCAGCAATACATAGCACCGTTAATGTACGCTGGCGATATTCGTGGCTTTTGGGCGCTAACGGTATCGCCGCAGCCTGATTTCGATGAACAGGCGTTTTGTCACAATGTTAATGCCTTTGCGAAACAAGTGGGCGAGCTGTTATTCCACCATAAAATATACTCTGCGGAACAATCCAAACGCAATAGTCTGCTGGCGAAGGTCATGACCTTCTCGGTCAAGGCGTCAATCGCTTCACAGGTGAGAACCGCCGTTCTCAACATGGAGCAAAAACTGACGGCCATTGAGAGTGTCTTTAATCAGTTACACAGTGCCAGTGTGTTGTTTAACTTATTTGGCCAAATTGTTCAGGTTAATGAGTCTCTTGAGCAGTTCGCCAAACGCCATCAGATCACCATCTTTGATATGTCTGCGTTAGATTTGCTGTGCTTTTGCAGCGAATTAACTCTAGCGCAAGCACGCGGAAAATTGCGTTACCTGACACTCAAACAAGGTAAGGTCACTATACCGGTGTACCTCGATGAACACTTTTATTTATTGAGTATTCGCTCTTTAATAAAGCAACCGAACAACGCCGACACCACCTCGCCGTTCGAAAGCAGCGGTCTGTTGTTTGAATTTTTTGACTTAAGCGCGCAACTGCAGCATACCGATAACGCGACACAATTGCTGCAACGCTTGTCAGAGCAACTGCAAAATTCAACATCTAATGACGATGGAGTGAATCACTAAATGGAGTGGCTAATACCGCTATTTCCGGCGTCAGGAGGGCTGGGTCAGTCTGTTATTACTTGTGTTTGGATTGGTATTGCGGTGGTGGCTTTTTTCAACCTGCGTTTTGGCTTTCCGTTAACTGGACTGGTAGTGCCCGGTTACTTAGTACCCTTGTTTATCATCAGTCCGACCTCGGCGTGGGTCATCATTATTGAAGCCGTGATGGTATACGCACTGATGCGTTGGCTGGCGAAATCGCTGCTAGAGCGCCTGGGTTTTGCTGAAATGTTTGGTCGTGACCGCTTTTTTGCCATTGTGTTACTCAGTATTTTGGTGCGTGTGGTCATGGATGTGGTGGTATGGCCTTGGCTTGGAGGCTATCTAAGCCTTTGGGATATTACTTTTGATTATGCCAACCAGCTCTACAGTTTAGGGCTTATCATTATTGCCCTGACTGCCAATGTCATGTGGAACAGCGGCTTTTGGTATGGTGCCAAAGTCACCGCTATCCAGTTGCTAGTGACCTACCTTATCATTCGCTTTGGTCTGATTGCTTTCACTAACTTTAATATTGCCAACTTAGCAGTCATGTATGAAGCCGTGGCCGCTTCCATTATTGCCGCGCCAAAAGCTTACATTATTCTCATTATTACCGCTTTTATCGCTTCTCGAGCCAACCTTAAGTATGGCTGGGAGTTTAATGGCATCATGCTGCCGGCGTTATTGGCGCTGCAGTTAATGCAACCAACCAAACTGCTTACCTCTTTAATTGAAACCGCGATTATTCTTTGCTTTGGCTACCTGCTGCTGACGTTTACCCGGTTAAAGCACGCCCATATTGAAGGTGCGCGGCTGATTTTACTGTTTTTTAATATTGGTTTTGTCTACAAGCTACTACTGAACTATGCCGTCATTGCCTATTTCCCCAGCTTGAAAGTGACTGACACCTTCGCGTTTGGCTATATGCTATCGACCTTATTGGCGCTCAAAATCTATCAGAAAAACACCCTAGGGTTAGTGCTAAGAGCCACCTTCCAAACTTCCATTGTCGGTGGTTTTATTGCTATTTGTATTGGTTTTATCATCATGACCATCCCCACTTTGTTTACCACTAATCACGCACAACTAGTAACACCAAAGGGGCAACAAACCTCACTCAGCCAAACCATTAACGACTATCAAAGCCGGCTTTACACCCAAAGCCAAGTTGTGACACAGGCCAGCCAACATGTTTATCAACAGCAGCGCCATTATTTTCGCCAGGCCATTATGATGCTTAACGAATCGGGTATAGAGCGCTATGTCGAAGCCGCTGACTTACTGGCTCGAGCCAATTTTAGCGTCCGTCGACAAGGCGCGTTTATTGTTATTGAAGACAATCAACAGCAGCTCAGTCGTGGTTTGTTTGTTATTAACCTATCGCCACAACGGCAACACAGCATCAGTGTGCCTTTCCCAACGTCAGAGCGCACGGCGGCGGAGGCCAGCGAAATCTTACTGCAAGCTTGGCAAAGTAAAGCGTTAGCCCTAGGCAGCGCTAAACTGATGCCGGATGGCCAAAGTAACACCAAGCAGAGTGCTTTTTATCAAGACTTTTTCGCGGCCATGGCAAACACCGATGTGGTGCAGTTACGCGAGCTAACCCGCCATGTCCGAGAGACAATGCAACAACAGGGGCACAGTAGCGAGGCACAAATGTGGATTTACAACCGCATTCCTGAGTCGGTGCAACAAACCCAAATCAGGCAGCTATTTACTATCAATACCGCCCAGTTTGGCATTGCTGGCCGTGAAAGTTTGCCCTTCAGCGGCTACCCCGGCAATCTGGTTGAGGTATACCTCGACTCCAATAGCTACTCGAGCTTGCTGGCCGCTGTGGAAAAACAATCCCAAACCCATGCAAAGCGACCATTAAACACCATAAACATGGAATTGACTGAACGCGTTGCAGCATTTAGTGAACACATTAGCGCTAAAGGCAGCGGTCAGTTTCAACTGCTAAGTCAGCAACAGGCGGCGCTGTGGGAGTTTGAAGTGATAAAACCACTGCTATCGCTATCTCAGGACCCTGCCATTTATACCTCGCCAAAAGTACTCAAAAACCGACTGCAGCAAATTAATGAAACGGCAGGACAACTGGCTTATCAAGTGGAGTTACTGAGCAGCAACAGCGGCCAGTATGTGGTGTTGGCGCCGCAACCAATGCCTACAGCATATGCCCTTGGTCAAGGCATGTATGTCATCGCTTTAGGCGCAAAAGACGACTTAACCATCGCTGTACCGCGGCCTTTATTTGAAAGCAATACCTTACAGTTTGCCAGCCAGCTGATGTTCACAACCCAAGCTAAGCTATTACTGATAGCGGGTGCTCACCCTGAGGCAAACGCCCATGCCAATGTGTTGTCGGCCAGTAATATCACCACCTTGTTTAATGTGGTACACCAAAGCACACAACGGTTTTACCAACACTCTGCGCTGTTGAACTTGCAGATCCGCAGCCACAGTGCCCCCTCTGCAGTGCGGCCATCGGCACTGGCGTTGCAAAACACCTTTATCGATGAACGGTATCAATCGACGGTTCGCCGTTTACAAGATGCGCTATCGAGCTTAGGTGTCACCACCCAACTCGTGCAAGGTCAACAGGCAACCCGCGGACTGGAGCTGGGTACCACGCCACAATCAGGTTATCAGCTCTTTACCACTCACAGTGAACAGGCTGCACTGTGGTTAGCCGCAGACTATAAGTCGCACTTTGCGCAGTCACAAGAAGTATTAAAGGAGCGCTTGTTAGCGATTTCTGAGACCTTGCAGCTTGCCTCGCTCAACCTTGCAGCACTGGCACCGAGCGACTGGGCACCGGCTCCAACGGCGCTGCTATCTACCTTACAAAGCGCAACGGCAAAATACGCTCAAGAGCATAACCTGCCTGCACTTTATAACGTTTGTGTGAAGGCAGCACCAGACTGTCGTATTCAAGCATTCGAAACCATGCAATTTGCTGAGCTGGGGCTGGCTTTTTATATTTCTGATAAGCTCGCTGCGCTCTATTTCCCCAAGCGAGATCGGGTGATCGATTTCCAATATTATCAACATGCTGTGTCGCAGGGTCGCTATGTATTGGATTAAAAAGAGCATTATCATTCTCGCTTATTTGCTGTTGGCGGCAACGGCTGTGATGCTTGGCAATACCTTGCTCACTTGGCTCAGCTCTGCCGAGCCCACCATCAACAGCACTGAGTTCAATACCCGCTCACAAGTACATTGGCTAAGTGACAGCAAAGCATTGCACTACTTTTATCCAGCTAAACGCGCCGTGTCATTGCGGGTGTTATCTAATGGTATTTTTGCCAGCCAACCGCTAGACAGCGAGCCTGTCCACTATGCCATTGAATACAAACTGCTTGATGCCAGTGAGCAGGTTGTTTATCAGGGCGTCTATCATCACGCTGCCAAAGCCGTATCAATCGGACAACAACAGCAAGTAAAACAAATCATTGAAGACCGCGAAGTGTTGCATGTCGCTTCCGGGCAATCGTTTTATCTACCCAGAGAGCACGTTGCCAATGCCACGGTCTTAAGCCTTAGACTGATCCCTGAAAGCGCTCAATTACAAGGGGTGGTTGTGCGAGTCCATGCAAAAACCAGCAACAGCAATACCAACCCGACTAAGGCCTGGTTGCAACGTCCAACCGAATGGCGTCAACGGGTAATGAATTACCATAGCATTGGCGCCACTGCCCTCACTGATGAAGAAAAGTTCAACGCGGTGCGCTATGACTGGCAAAAATTAGCCCCTCAAGGACTGCCCAATGTGGGTTTTAAAGCCGACCGTCTGTACGAATCGCTGCCGTTTAATGTCGCCAACCCCGAGTTTATGTCGCAGGTCAACCTAGATAAGCTGGTAGTGGATGGTCACCGCCAAGTAAGCTTCCGGGCAATGCCTGGCTCGTATTCAGTGGTCGCCAACGACCCCTCTGCCTTACAGTTTATGTGGCATGATTTAACTCAGCAGCAAGCACCGCGGGTGTTAACCAGCGCGCCAGTAACCCCAGAAACCGCCAAAGTATCTATTACTGAGCCCGGCCTTATCACAATCGCTGCTACAGCCCCCCAGGCAATCGAGATTATTAGCGCCGATGAGCAAAAAATAAGGCCACTGCACAGTTATTATTACGCCATATCACAACAGCAAAGTGTCAGCTTTAACGTTGAACCAGATAGCAACTTGGCACTTGAGTGGCGAGCTCCTATAGGCACTGAATTGACCATCAAGTTATTTGCTAATGGACAGTTACAGGAGCAGTACCAGGTTAACGCCACCGCTGAATTATCCCCCTTTGATCGCTTAATTAGTGAGGACACCCAGCGCCTGGATATTAATGAACCAGAGCGGCGCTATCTCGCGCCTGCGAGCAGCATTGATAGAATCGAGATCCACAGTGAGCAAGCGCTGGTTCGCTTGCAATCACGTAATGACAACTTTCATTATCGTCGTATCCGCTGTCTCGAGTTTTGCCAACCGCCGCAAGCCAATCAAGGTGATGTCAATGCTTGGTTTAATCAAGACGCCATTGATCATCACCTGTTTGTGCAACAACAGCGCTTAGCTAGGGTGCGGCTGTTTGAGTCGCCACCTGAAATACCAGAGCCACTTCCCCATTATGCCAGTCGGGATTTAAGTGCGGATTTGACCACATCGGCGGTGGCTTTGCTGCCCATTAGCAACAATTATTATCAACCCAAAACACAACTTCAAGAGTATGAGTATCAACAAGTGAACCCTGCTGAGATAACGCAGCTGCCAACAGCACCGCGCTACCCCATTGATGTCATCGTGCAGCAAACAGCGCCGCCCTTTTTGTATGAAACTGAGCTATCTCGCCTTGAACCTGACACCACCATGCGCCGTGCTTTTATCAACTATGGCGAGGCTCGCAGTCATCGTAAAGTGAGGTTGTATAAGCTTGACCAGCAGCAACCCCTGACCCTTAATTTGAATAACACTCCACAGCCTACGGCTTTGATTATCAAAGTGTTTAACAGTAAACCTATGGCTGAAATACGGGCGGATGTTAGTCTTAGTGGTGGGCCACGGGCACACTTTAGTGACCACTACACCATTAGCAAAAGAACGGAAGTATTAACGGCTCAGCAGCCAAAAGAGCAGTTATTCTTGCACCCTAACATCACTAAATTATATGAATATCCTGCTATTAGCGTTATCTTAAATGAAGATTTAAAACACATGAATAACATCAGCGTGCGGTTTTCGACTCCTGTTTGGCTCAGTATCATGGCACAACACACTCAACCAACTCCAACAATGAATTGGTGGCGCAATGAACATCCGTAGTCTTATGTTTCTGGCATTAATGCTCAGCCATGGCGCCATTGCGGTGCCAACACCAGCGACCATGAGCGAATGGTTTACCCAGCCAAAGTCACTGCCTGGCTGGGGGCTTGAAACCCGCGACAGCAGCTTTGTTTTACAGCCCCATAAACAAGGCAACCAACACGGTGAGGTGCACTTCAACCAAGAGCGTCAACATTGCATTATTTCAGTGCCACATCGTTTTTATGATAAGCACACCTTAACCATTGGCACAGCGCTGTTCCAACAAGCCTGCCAGCTACTGGTTACGAACACGCAACACCGTCACAGTGCTGAGCCAGGCGCTGCAAGCATGGATTACTCAAAACAATTAGTGAACATTCATAATGCCGCAATACAGGGTTATATATCGCTTTACCCTAATACCAAGGTGTTTCAAATTCATGGCTTTAGTCGCAACAAAAGGAGCACTACGGCGGGCAAAAACAGCGACATCATTTTGAGTCAAGGCCACAGCAACGACGTTAAACTTTGGCAAATGCAAGCCTGTTTTGCTGCCATTGGCTATCGAACAAAGGTTTACCCGCAACAAGTCACCGAGTTAGGTGGTACGCGCAATGTCTTACATGGACTGGGTATAAGACCTCACCATTTCATCCACATTGAGCTGAGTTACCAAGTAAGAAAACAACTTGTCTCTAATCAACAACAATTACAGCAGTTTAGCGAATGCGTGCAGTTATACTAACCTTATTGTTATTATTTAGCCCTCTGGCCCTAACTCAGTCTGCAGTGCTGGAAGATGCGGTGCAGTGGCTAGACATGAGCACCCAAGAGGTTGAGCAGAGGCGTGCCCAGCAGCCGTTCGCTAAAGGGCAAACTCGTTGGTTATTCCTGCCCCAATCGCACTGGCTCACCACCACCCCAGAAGCACTGCAGCACTTTCGCTTTAGCAGCGGAGAAACTCACGCACTGCAGCGTCAACTTGCGCCATCCGACTGGGTTTGTCGCGAGCAGCGTTGTCAACTTGCAGCAACAGCACACCACCGTGTGATCCAGGTTTCATTACCTGACACGCAGCCACCTCGCAGTCTGTCTATACGGCAAGGTGCCCTACAACAATACCGCTCAGCTTATCGCCGCGCCCTAACCTTACCTGGCCTAGAGGCAGTAACCTTACGTAGCCAGCAGCAGCGGGAGCGGTGGTTTTATTTAGAGCAGTCTCAGACCACTAAGATATACTTTCCAGCGGCAAAAAAATTGCGCCTCAGCGTCCGTAAAGATCTCCGCCACCAAACACGCAACGGCGAGGTGGTAATAAAAATTAATGAAGAGGTCGCGAGTATTATACCAGCGTCTGATATCCGTGCCGCGGAGTTCAAGGAGCGCGCCGTCAGTGTGCTAGCGGATGACTATATTGCGGTTCCCCAAGGGGCTTACCTCAGTATCACCAGTTCAGTGCCGGTGTATGTTGAACTGCGCCAAGCGCACCGCGGCATTTTTGATGATACCGTTGCCGCAAAAGAGCAAGAGCAGCTACTCAACCCTTATTGGTCAAAAGCTTTAGCCAAGACGCTAGAAGACATCTATTTGCAAGGTGATTTTAGCGCCTTGCAACAACGCTCCAGCGCTCCCTTGCTGGTGCAGAAGCGCCGTGAGTCGCTATTGCAGTTGGTCTCCAATGCGCAATTTATCACGCCAACGCTTAGCGATAGCGCCCAGCAACATAACTTAGTGGCATCGGTGTCATTGGGCGTGCGACTGGCTCGCAGCAACCTATATACTAATCAGCAGCCACAGCAACTTAGCTATTATCCGTTGCCACAGAAGCTCAACTACTCGATGGCCCATTTGCCTCGTGTTGACCAGCAAGTCACCCTGTATATCAGGGCTTTCGCCAACACCCAGTTATTACTGCAAAGTGATGATAAAGACCACAAGCTGACGTTAACTGCCAGTCCGCACTTTCAACGTATAACCGTGCCGCTCAGCCATACCGCAACCAAGCTCAGCATTCAAAAGCTAAACTCTCATTCCGTCGACATTGCCGTGCGGGTTAACACCCTTGCAGCACTGCCAAAACACACCCTTTTAACTCAACATACGCTGGCTCAAAGCTCACTTATTGACACGCTAATTGCCAAGCAACAACAACATAGAGCCGCCTCATACCAGCTGGGGTTGAGTAACTTAATACCGCCTACGGTTAAGCCGTATGGTTCTGAGCAACGCTTCGATGCCATGCGCCATCTGGCTGAGTTACAGTTGAATATGGCTTCAGAGCCCCTTGCAACATTAAAGGGGCTCGAGCCATATCTTGATCAGCATAGTCCGGAAGTACTGCAAGTGGCTTGGCAGCTTCGGCACAAACTGTTAAAACAGCTAAATAACCATGGCAGCGCAGAGTTACTGTTAAAGTCTCTGCTGGTTACAGACTCGCCGGAACTGCAGAACTTTGCTGCGCGCACGTTGCTGGCCGCCTATCAAGAAGCTGGAGACAATATTCAGGCAGTGGGCTTATGCGCCGCGTATTTATCGGCTGAGCCGGCCTGTCAGCGTTTTACCCTGAGCTACTTGCTCGATGCACATTATAATAACGAAGCAGCTTGGTATAGTGAGTCGTTCCCTGCTACGGCAAAACAAACCAGCGCTTTACTTTCGCGCAGCAACAGCACCAAACCAGCGCCTCAATACCACATTAGACACAGTGGCAAAACCGTTATTTCAGGTCTAAGTGGCGCCTCTGAGCGCCACCGCTTAGATGACTCCGCGGCCATTCGAGTCACAGCGCAAGCCCCCTTAACGGTCAATATTAGCGCTCGAGGTAAATTCACAGGCGCTGACAGCAACACCGTTCAGTGGTTGTTTTACCAGCTGCAAGAAGCCACGCACATTGTGCCTATTTTTGCAGATGTTGCCAGCAACTACCAAGAGCAGGCCTCTAAGCAGCGGCTCTCCATCGCCTCATCAGCAAGGGTTGAGCTGCAGCCTGGTGAGACACTCACTTTATTTTCCTCTTATGACCTGCTGCTTGATATCGCTGCGCAGCCGTTAGCTGCGCCATTGCTAACCAGCCACAGCTTAGCGGCACCTCTGTTGCCAGATCTTACTCGGGATCACCCAACAAGACTCGATGTGTCGCATTGGCGCCTCGCCATCAACGCACTGTACCACCTCAGTCAACAGACTTTAAGCAACCACCAGTACAACAATATATTGCATCGCTTACAGCCGTATAGGGCTGATTCACCAAGCTTTAATGCACTCTACTCTCGGCTTCTGGGGTTTGGTCGCTGGCAACAACTCGAGCAATATATCAGCTATGCTGGCACGCAGAAGGTCAACACTGAGGGTAACGCGAGCCAAAGTTATGCCCAACAACTGAGTAATCATTTAACTGGGACCATGGTATCGGCCTTACAGCTTAGACCTCATGAAACGCTTGCCATGGATTTGTCTCAGTTTGCACCGCAGCGGCTCAGAATACGGCTGCAGTTTTATGGCAATCGTTATATCAAAACCGCCGCAGCCCAGGTGAGCATCAATACCGCCAACACAACCGAGGTGGTGACACTTAAGCCCGGGGATACCGGCTACTTTGGCATTAAGCCACACGAGCTCGGCGCTATTGAGTTTACTTGGCGCAATGGCGCTTGGGGTCAGAGTGTCAACATACAGCCGCAATACTTTGATGGTCAGTCGTGGCAAAACATCACCGTGGACAAGCGGCCAATTTTCTACCGCGCCACAGAGCAGCAGCCTGCGGTGGCATTACTTAAGCAAGACAGCCGCATCAAACTAGAGCGTATCCAAAACGGCATTCGCCAAGAGTCAGTCTACTTTCACCCTGCCGGTAAAGTGGCTCTTTCAGGTGGTTCAGAGCAAACCTTAGTGCGCCTTTCTCGCTGGCAGCTGCGCCCTACTCTTAGCCAAATAGCACTACAACCGTTGCGGCCATTGGTGGTTAAGCCCGAGCCCTCACCGGCTCTTGGCAAACGGCCACAAGACTTCCATCACTCCAGCATAATTGCAGATCAAAGCAAGCTTGGAGTAAGCGCCTTTGCCTCGTTCGATTATGACGACATTACCTTAACCACCGCACCAACGTCTGCTCGCGTAAGCCAAGACTTCGGCGTGGCTCTTCGCTGGCAGCGCAACAATCACTGGTACCATGTTGAAGGGGTATACAGCAAAAAAGCCGATTACTACGATAGCTACGCTTTAAACGGCACTTACCACTGGCTCGCTGATGATCATAATTGGTTTGGCGAGCTCAATATCCGTAACCGTTGGCAAAACACAGCAACCGTCGGTGACTTAGCGAGAACCTCACAGCTGGCCGTTAAACTGGGTCAAATCACGCGCTATAACTCAGGCTGGCGTCAAACTTGGTGGTGGCAACCTTATTACTATGATACCAGTATTGGCAAAGACGAATTTATAGCTGATGACCAAATATCGCCTGATATGTATTCCTTTTTCCGTCAAAACCACCACAGTGGCTGGCGTGCGCGTTATGGTTGGCGTTACCAGCCGTGGCTAGACAGTTACTTTGATGCTAACGCCACCTTAGTGTCTAACTCCGATTGGCACAGCCTCGACAGTGCGACTTTCACACTTGATTGGCAACAGTTTTATCAAGGCCATATGATTAACGTTGGGCTCAGCTCCAGTTACGTGTTTGCCGACGCCAATCGGCCTAATGCCACTTGGCAGTACCTCAGTCACTTGGGTTGGCAAACCGATATCCAGTTTTCAGACACCTTATCGGGGTGGATAGGCATTAATTGGACTCAAGACTGGTTCTACAATCACCATCAGCTGGGGTTGCAGCTTCACTTTGGCAATATGCCACAAACCCTGTATGCCCCTTTTGCCCCCGATGAGCTGTTATTTCGCTCCTTGCGAGTCCAGCACCTAATAGAGCAAAGTTCGTATGATTTCTGACTCTCTGAAAGCGCGCCTAGAAGCATTCTTTTTTGCCGATACCGAGAAGTTTTGGTTTCGGCTGCAACGTCATCAATTCCATCGCTTGCTTGATGAGCTCGGTGACTGGGAGTTATTGCAAAACCGGCCCGAAACCGAGTCCGAAGATGACTGGCTGCTACTGCAAAGCATTGCCTTTTTGCGCCATAAAATAACCACGATTAACGACCAACTGGCACGGCTTGAGGTCAATCACAACCACTTTTTACAACGTGTGCAAAGCACCGAGTTTAGCAAAGAAAAGCAACTGCATATTCTCGATTACGCCAAACAATTGGGTGCTTCGAGCCGTGAGTTAGAACAAGACAGTAAAGCCTTCGCGCGCTGGTTCGATGAAGCCGCCATGAGCGCACGTTATCAAGATAAAGTGTCGCGGCAAATGCAATTGCTTAAATTTTTAATGACTAAACTGGGAACCCTTAGCAATCGCTACCTAAAAAGCAATCAACACAGCCTGGCAGCGGCCTTTACGCGCTTAGATATCGAACCCTTTTTTGTCACTTTACTGGGCCAAAGTCAAAACCAATTTATTCAACACAGCCTGGTTCGAGCATTGGTCAACATGATAGCAACCGTGCACGACCTCGGTGCTGAGCATGAACTCAGTGCCGACCTCATTGCCCAGTTAATTGAGCTGCTGGAGTCAGAGCAACTGCATTATTTGGCCATTGCCGATGTCCTTGAAATCCTTATCCATCAGCGGCCAACGTATATTCGTGCCCACATGTGGGCTATGGCACAGAGCGATGATGCCACCGCGGACTATCAAGCCGTTAATGCCGATGCACTGTACCTTTTGAGTGTTATGCCGAAAATTTTGGTGGATCAAGTCAAGCTCAATGACAAAGACTTTTCGTTGTTACAGGTACTTGCGGAGCATAATTTGCCCCGGGTAAGACAAGCCACCTTAGAGTATATGGCTTTTTATCCCACGGACTTTGCCACTAAGCTTTTACAGCAGCGCTTTGCAGCGGAACTCGACAACGCAGTGCGCTTTACCTTATTAAAGCAAATCACCGCACCTAGGTTTGTCCAACATGATGTGGCTTTTACTCTGTGGAGTAACACCCTACAAGGCAACTACCACCCCCAAATTAAACGTTTAGCATTAGAGCTCAGTGCCAAAGTCATGCTGAATATGCAAACAGATTCGTGCGCGCCAGAGGAGTGCTTCCAGCGCTTTATTGCGCTACTGAATGCTTGCCTAGAAACAGAGCAAGTAACCAGTGTTTGTCGTCATATCACTCGGGCGCGAGAGCAGTTAGCGAGCTTCTATCAGCAACACATTGTTTCTGAGCTTTATGCCGGACTTGAAAGCCGCAGTGAATTTACTCTCAGCTCTGACGTTAGTCGCGACAACCTTGGCCGCGCCTTATCTTATTTAGCCCAGCACAATCAAAGCATGAACGCGGAACGTCACCGCGGCGGCTGGCGGGTGATACAACACTACAAGCTGGCGCGGCGTTTTTGGCGACTTTGCCATGAGTTAAGAACTCCGGCTACCGATAAACGCCAAGGCTTCTCCCACTCAAAAGCCAAAAAACCCAGCCTTGACGTTCATGTACCCAGTTGCACCACCGCGGAGATCAGCGCCACTCGATTACCTGGCGAGTTACAATACCTGCAAAGCGAACAAAGCAGTCGCGGTCATTTACCCTTACTGGACTTTTTGCTCAGCGTACTGACCCACGACCACCGCACAGAAGTGGCGAAAACCTACACTCCAGATGGCATCTTAGCGGTGGCACCACCGCCCTCTTTACTGCGACGACTGAAAGCATACTGGTTAATTTCGTGGCAATACGCCGAGCTGGATGAGTTGCGCAAAGGCAATCAAACCGAACAACAAAAATACCTGCACACCCTAAGAGACATGGGCTTCGACATTCAACTGCTCCCTTATGGCAATATTGGCAAGGCGCAGTTTCCACTCACACCTGATCTTAAGACGCTGTTCAACGGCGCTGCGATTATGCCTTTTTTATCCACGCTTTGGGGCAACTTTAAAGAGTACTTCAGCGCGGTATACCAAAACACGCTTTCTCAGCTGGTGTTTTTTGTGGTGACCTTTATTAGCTATTTTTGGGCTCGGCATGCCTATGTTAGCCGTAAAATAAGGCGTGATCGCGAGCACATTCCGGTCTCTATTGGCGGCTGGGGCACGCGCGGAAAGTCCGGCACAGAGCGACTAAAATCGGCGTTATTTAGTAGCTTAGCGCTGCGTGTTATTAGTAAAACAACCGGCTGCGAGGCGATGCTCATTTACTCTAAAGTATCCGGTGAACAATATGAGGTTCCCCTTTTTCGTCCCTTCGACAAAGCCAGTATTTGGGAGCAAGCCGACGTGTTAGCCTTTGCAAAGTCAGTAAAGGCCGATGTGTTTTTGTGGGAGTGCATGGGGTTGACCCCGCGCTACGTAAAAATTTTGGTTCGCTGGATGAAAGACAATTTTGCAACCATTACCAATGCTTACCCAGATCATGAAGACATTCTTGGCCCTTCCGGATATGACGTGGCCCAGGAAATGACCGCATTTATTGGCCAAAACACCCAGGTATTCACGGCCGAACAAAATATGGCACCGGTGCTCAACCTCGCGGCGAGACAAAAAAACACCTCCTTAATCCAAACTCACTGGGGGGAAGGATTTCAAATCACGCCCGACGTTCTCGCCAAATACAGCTACTTTGAGCACCCCGATAACATTGCCTTGGTGGCAAAAATGGCGCAATACATTGGCATCAGTAAAGATTATGTTTATAAGGAAACGGCAGCCAGAGTGCTTCCGGATGTTGGCGTACTGCAACAGTTTCCCACGGCCCAGGTGGCGGGAGTACAACAAACCTTTATCAACAGTATGTCTGCCAACGAGCGCTTAGCAACACTGGAAAACTGGCGCCGCCTTAACATCGTTGAGCAAGGCCAAGATGGCCGCATTATCGCGTTAATAAACAATCGCAATGACCGCATCGCCCGTTCACAAGTGTTTGCCAATATTTTGGTGCATGATCTGAGTTTTGATGACATTGTGGTGATTGGCAGTAATGTTGATGGCTTTGAGCAATATTTCCAGTCTGCGTTACAACAGCAATTACACCGGATCATGCAAAATAGCGACAAACAGACCCTAACCTCACTATTGCAACGCTTTCGTATGGACAGCAGTGCCACAACCATGGCAGCTCTGGTTACTAATACCTTGCCAGATATCCCTGCAGACTGTCACCTCGATGCCGTGAAATTAGAGCAACACCTCGACTTGAGCCATGCCACTCATCGCTCCCTGTTGCAGCGCGTTAAACTGTGGCAGTTAGGGCAAACACTGGCACAACTAGCACCGGCACCTCAACATAGCGACCAAGTGGAAACCTTTGCCAGTGCCATCACAAAACTAAAATGCCATGTCATTCATCATTTTGATATCTCACCTGACGAGCTTACCAACGACATTGCCAACTTAGCCCTCCAGCAAGAGCGGCAAATTATTGTGGGGATGCAAAATATTAAGGGCCCGGGCTTAGGTTACGTCTATATGTGGCAAAAATGGCACCTGCTAAACAAGCATTGTGAGCGCTTGTTTAGTCGCGCCATTAGTCAAACTGAATTTCGCGCTAGCATCCACTTTATTTTACAACAGCCCCACCTGAGCTTATTGGAGTGCCAGTTTTTACAGGAGCAAATCGCCGCGTTAAAAGCACTGCCTATCGCGCAAAATGAGTTTTGCCAAGCAGAACTTGAGCAAATTCAACAACGGGTAGAACAAGGACTGGTAGCGGTAGAGCGCCATGAGCAGACCACCACAGCAAGACCGCTGATGACGTTTTTACTAAAAGTTGCCGAATCCTTTTTAGAGGCGGGTGAAGCGGTTAAAAGGAAAAAGCTGGCGACGCAAATTTACCAAGACATTGCCAGCTTTCGTATTTCCATTGAGCGGGCCACCACCTTGCTACATGCACTGAATAAATCGCAAAAAGCCG
The DNA here is from genome assembly GCF_048515945.1 of Pseudoalteromonas 'SMAR'. NCBI lineage: Bacteria > Pseudomonadati > Pseudomonadota > Gammaproteobacteria > Alteromonadales > Pseudoalteromonadaceae > Pseudoalteromonas > Pseudoalteromonas 'SMAR'. The sequence continues at coordinate 76,201 of NZ_JBLWMW010000006.1, read as the reverse complement.
GTTGGCTAAGCACCAAAGAGAAACCTGGTAAGTCTAACTAATCTCACTGTTGCACCACTAGCATATAAATGAGCTTGATGATGAGGGTGATCATCAACAGTGGCAGCACATATTTGGCATACTTTTGCATTTTATCCAGCCCTAGGCGCTGTTGGTAGCGTTCCAGCAAAGGGATCAACACCAGCAGTGCTAGCACCAAACTGACGAGTAAAATAACAACATTCATATCCTGTCCTAATGGGTTGATAGTGGCAGTAATGCCGTGCTGGGAGTTCAGTTGCTCCTACTCCATTAGCTTGCCATCATGAGCGTCACAAACGCAACCGAGCAATGTTACTTTTACTATTTCCAATTTCAATAATTGCCGTTATGCTAACAACACATCAGACCAGTTTAAGACTTTCTCATGAAAACAGCGATTACCGAATTACTAAACATTGAAAAACCCTTAATTTTACCCGGAATGAGTTGGATTTCCACGCCTGAGCTGGTCGCCGCAGTCAGTAATGCCGGTGGCTTGGGTATTTTAGCAACGGGGCCATTGAGCCAAGCAGAAACGCAAGCCGCCATTGCGAAAATACGCCAGCTCACCGACAAACCTTTTGGTGTCGGTGTGACCTTGATGATGCCCGGCGCCAAAGCGAATGCCAAGGTGGCCTTGGACGCCCAGGTCCCGGTCATTAACTTCTCTTTAGGTAAGGGAGACTGGCTAGTGCAAGAAGCAAAAAAATACGGCGGAAAAGTGATTGCCACTGTGGTCACGCAAAAACATGCTTTGGCAGCCCAGCGCTCTGGCGTTGATGCCTTATTAGTGACTGGCCATGAAGCAGCGGCACACGGCGGTGCAGTCACCTCTTTGTGCTTAGTCCCCAGTATCGCCGATATTGTCGATATTCCCATTATTGCCGCTGGGGGCTTTGCAGATGGCCGCGGTTTAGCCGCTGCATTGTCGCTAGGAGCTGATGCTGTAGCCATGGGCTCGCGCTTTGCCACCTCGGCGGAAAGCCCGCTACACCAAAATGTCAAAACCACGGTGGTAGCAAAAGACGTTGAACAAACCATTTACTCCAAAAACTTTGATGGCTTGTATGCCCGAGTAATGAAAACCCCAGCAGCAGAGCAAGCAACCAAGAAACCAATGAACTTCTTTATGGCGGTGGTAAAGTCCTTTAAAGCCGCGAAAATGGTTGATATGCCGCTGTGGAAATTACTCGCTGGACTGCTGTCGCAATTCGATAAGATCCGCATGCTGTCTTTGTTTGGCGCCGCCACCGAAAAACTCGAAGCCGCCACCATCAAAGGCGATCTTGATAATGGCGTGCAGTTTATTGGCCAATCACAAGGAGTGATTAACGACATAGAGTCGGTGGAAAAAATAGCAAGTCGAGTAATGACCGAGGCCGACACAGCGTTAAACAAATATAATCGCACCTAATAGCAGCGCTCTGCTGGCAGATAATTTGTTAAAGCGGTAAGATCCCTTGAGTTCTGACGAGTCTTGCGCCCGTACTGCTTACTCAGTATGGGGTTTTGGCTATGACTCGCTCAAGGTGCAGGCATTAAGGGAGCTTACCTAAACCCTATTTCGCCCGTTTTTTCTTATGCAATAAAGTGAAGTCCGATGCAGAAACACTATCTTTTTTACGTTGAACAACCCTATAGCTTTGCCATATTACGACCATTACAACAGGCCATAAGAGACAATGGCGATGTTGTTAAATGGTTTCTTAAGGGTGATAATGTTTCTGCCACTAGCCTAGCAGCGGATGAGCAGCAGCTTTGCAGCGTGGCAGCCGTCAAAGCCTTTAACCCCAGAGCCGTGTTCGTCCCGGGCAACGTGGTTCCAGACTTTTTCCCTGGCGCAAAAGTACAAGTGTTTCACGGCTTAGAATATAAAAAGAAAGGCCACTTTGGGATCCGAGGCTTTTTTGATTTATATTGTACCCATGGTCCCCTCACCACCGACCCTTTTAATCGCTTGGCTAAAAAACATGGCTACTTTTATGTTATCGAAACCGGATGGCCCAAGTTAGACCCATATTTTGACTACCATAAGTGCAACAACGAAAAACCCGTGTTGCTTTATGCACCAACTTTTTCACCTAACCTAACTTCGTTAGACGCCCTGTATGAGCCGCTGAAAGCCTTAGCTGAATCCGGCCAGTATAAAGTGCAGCTCAAGTTTCACCCAAAAACCAAGCCGCATTGGCAGAGCATGTATGCTGAATTGGAAGCCATAAAAGACTTTGCCATCGCCGCTGACGATAACTTGATGCCGCTTATCCAGCAGGCTGATGTGGTTATCTCAGACACCTCCAGTGCGGTCGATGAATCCCTGTTATTAGGTAAGCCGGTGATCACCTTTAATAACCAGCAACCGCAGCAAGCGCTATTAAACATAACCACAGCCGAACAACTACCACAGGCGGTGGAGCAAGCATTAAACCTCAGCCAACAACAAGCAGAAGAGATTGCTCACTACGTTGAGCAGGTTCACCCATACCAGGATGGCAATAGCGCTCAGCGCGTACTGAGTGCAACAGAAACAGTCATTGCCGCCGGGCTAAAGCGCAAACCTCTTAACCTATTGCGCCGCTACAAGATCCGAAAAGCACTGAATTATATGAAATTAAAGTAGGCGAAACGGGTCATAGGACTATATTAAGCATCTTGCTCACTATCCATCAGGTCGGCCATCCGTGCGATTAGCTCCGCTTCACTGTAGTCATGCTGATGGGTAGCTATGGTCCAAATATGGCCGAACGGGTCTTGCAACGTCCCCGCCCTATCGCCATAAAACTGCTCGCATACCGCAGATACTTCGGTTGCACCAGCAGCAAGTGCACGCTGAAAAGTGCTATCAACATCATCAACGTAAAGCAGCAAAGACACACTGGTTCCACCCAGTGTTGCAGGAGCTTGTTGTGGCAGTGCTTGGCAACCATCACAAAGCATAAAGTGGGAGTCTGCCACCTTGATCTCAGCGTGAACAATACCGCCATCGGGCATGGGAAGCTGGCGTTTCAGTTCAGCTGCAAATGCTTGGCGATAAAACTCAATCGCTTTTGCAGTGCCTTGCACAGTTAAGTATGGGGTAATGGCATGATACCCTTTAGGACGAGAGGCTGTGGCCATGAGCAACTCCTATCACTAAAACTCAGGTATCATAACCATAGTCGATATTCGCTTATTTGTAGAGTGCGACCCGCGGCTCACGGGTAAGACTTATTACTTCGCTTTCACCGTCACAGAAATGGCGCAGTGATCGCTGAGCATTTGATCTTCTTGCATCTGTTTAAAAAAGTGCACCTTAGGCTCATACTGCACCGCAGCATATAAAGGCTCACTAAAGAGGATATGGTCAATCGGTGCCGGGTATCGTGGGTGACACCCCTTCATGGTTGCCGTGACATTGTAACTTTGAATGCCTTCGCTCAACTCTGACCAAAAGCGGTTATCGTTTGCTGCCAAACGATGATTAAAGTCTCCAAGCACAATCGCAGGCTGATTTTGCTGTTGTTGTAACCACGCTTTTAACACCGGTAATTGTGCACCAATTAAGTCACAGGCAGGCTTGTCTGATTGAGAATAGTTGGCCACAAAGCAGCCACTTTTTAGATGCACATTCAACAGGCTAATATCACCCAGCGGTGTGGCGACATTGACCTCTAAACCATGGCGCAGTCCCACTCGCTGTAATGCCAAGCTAGCCAAGTCTTGATGAGCGTTTACCTTTAGGCCCTTACGAATGGCAAAGGCGGTTTTTTGTTGTGTCGAGGTGTGGTTGCTACCACGACATTCGTAGGCAGGACTGTCTTGACGGTCAGAGAGAATAAACTGCCATTTTGTGTTATCAAACACCTGCTCTAATGCCGCCACGGAATGGACCTCTTGTAAAGCCACGATATCAGCCTCTAAGCCCTCGGCATAACGACGCAATGCCTGAATCTCCCGCGCATTTCTGGGTTTACAGCCAGTGTTTGCGGGATAGGCAAGGTGCTCAATGTTCCAACTTGCTACGCGCAGCCGCGATTCAGACTCACTCTGCGAGGTCGGCTCTAAAGAGGAGGTGGCATTGCTGCAGCCATTGGTAAAAAATATCGCGGCGGCAACAAAAGCTGTTGCCAATACGTTGCTTTTCATAGTGCTCTCTATTGTAAAAAGGATTTTATTATTGATGTGTTTTATTTCAGCTTGATGATGCTACTTTATCGTAAAGTCAATGATACGCTATGTGCACTCGGGTGCGCTACATTTTCGCTTTAAGTTACGATAATGCCCTGTGGCAATGAGCACAGAGCCTAATACGGTGAGTGGCACTTCGACCAAAGCGCTCACCGGGGCAACTAGCAGAGGCAAAATTAGACAGCTGCAACCTACACCAACTAATAACAACACGCTCTTAGAGCCATGTTGTTTAAACCCCGCCAGCACCGCCAGCAGGCTAATAGGTAACACGGCAGCCAACAGCCAAGTATGCACCGCTTCGTTGCTTAGCAGCGCCAACCCAGCCACATAAGGCAGGACGGCAACCAGTAGTGGCAGCACCAAGCAATGCACAATACACAAGGACGATAGGCCTATCGCCACATTGTCTGCGAAAATCTGAGTTTTCATCTAAGGTCCTCACCAATAAAAGTGATAATATAACATATATCAATCGATTTATTAATGAGAACTCAATCAATTAATGAAAAAAAGTTTTCAGTATTTTCACAGCATAGTGAATTAAACCATTGAGTCGAAATGCTTCGCGGCTTTTGACAAGGGCTCGACGCTCTCGGCAATGCTGTCTTGGTGACCGTTACTTAATCGCTCTGTCAGTGCCGCCGGCTTGCCAAATAAGTACCCTTGCATGTAATTAACGCGCATCTCTCGGAGCACTTCGGCTTCGGCCTCGCTTTCAATTCCTTCGGCGATCACCTCAACACCGTTATCGTGAGCCAATTGAATTAAGTGAGAAACAATATTTTGTTTATGACGATTGATGTGGATGTTGCGCACCAGATCCATGTCTATCTTAATGTAGTCGGGGCGCAGTTGTGCCATCATATTTAAACTCGACCAGCCAGAGCCAATGTCGTCCAAAGCAACCCCAAAACCACAGCTGCGATAAAACGCCAATATCCCCTTCAAATGATTAATATCACGAGCTTGGTGGGTTTCGGTCACCTCAAACACAATGTCTTCAGGGCGAAATCCCAGTTCATTAATGGCAGTAGCAGTAGAACGCAGACAATAAGAAGGGTCGTAAATGCTCGATGGATTAAAATTAATAAATACCTTGCCTGAAAGCTGTGCACGAGCAGCATGCTCTACCGCCGAGCGACGGGCGATAAGGTCAACCGAATACAACAAACCACTCTGATCGGCTAAATTAAACACAAAGGCAGGTGGTACCACGTTGTTGTCCTCATCAAACAGACGAAACAATGACTCATGGCCGAATATTTTCGGCTCTTGAGCGGTGGAATCCGCGTGCACAATCGGCTGATACCAACTTTGGTAACTTTCTTTTTCAACCGCAGTTTTAATCCAGCGGGCTTGAAAGCGCCTTACCATGGTTTCTACGCTGGCCACTCTGGCAATGGCAACTAAATCGGGGGCTTCTGGTGTGCTGGTTGTGGTGACTTTAGACTGGCCAAACTCAGGGCCAGAAAGACAACCACCAAGACTGGTTAAAAATGCCGTGATTTCTTCGCGCGCCAGTGTTACTCGAATACACTTATCGTTGGCGTGCATTGACTCCCAGTTGTTCTCACCACACATCATGGCAACATTGTTGAAGGCATTGCCACTGGGTAAGAAAAGCCAAAAGTAGGTTGTATCAAAAAAATAGTCGTCAATTGTTTCACAGTCTGGACACCACATAGCCGCTCCTCCATTAATTATTACCCACAGGCATACGAAACGAATAACTTATTTGTTCACATTGACTTGAATTGAACTAAATCAACACGTCATTCGTACACCTACCTCTGTTGTGTTACTAGGGGTATTCATGTCTTTATTCTCAAGCTTTAAAAATCAATTTCACCAGCAAATTTTAGATCAAGCCGTCGATGCCGTGATTGCTATTGATGAACACAACTGTGTTCAATACTACAATCGCGCAGCCGAGAAATTATGGGGTTTTAGCGCCCAAGAAGTCATTGGTGAAAATGTAAAAATGCTGGTACCAAGCGAGTTTAGAGGCAATCACGATAACTATGTAAATCACCATCGCAATACCGGACAAGACAAGCTGGTGGGTAGCAGTGTTGAGCTGTATATTGAGACTAAAAACAAGCAAAAAGTGTGGTGTTCTTTGTCACTGTCCAAGCTCGAGGTAAAAGGCAAGCGCTGGTACTCCGCCATTGTTAAAGACATTACAGAGGAGCGCGAGACCAAGCAGCTATTTAACCAAACCCTTGAGCAATGTGTTGATGGCGTAGTTACCATTGACGAACACAACAACGTGATCTTTTTTAACCGCGCCGCCCAACAGATTTGGCAGTGCGACCGTGAGCAAGTCATCGGTAAAAACGTCAAAGCGCTGGTGCCTGCGCCTTTTAAAGCCAACCATGATGACAAAGTAAATCACAACCGCCGCACCGGCGAAGACAAGCTGGTGGGTACATCGGTTGACCTAAATATTGAAACCTTTAGCGGCGAATCGAAATGGGTGTCTCTAGCGCTGTCGAAAATTAAACTCGACGAGCGCATTTTATACACCGCGTTTGTGCGCGATATCACAGAGGAATATTTAGCACGTAGCGAATTCAAACGGCTGTCGTTGGTGGCCAATAACACCAGCAATGCCGTAGTGATAACCGACTCTCAAGGGTTGGTGGAATATGTAAACAGTGGCTTTACTGCCATGACCGGCTATACCTTAGAGGAAGTGCGCGGACAAAAACCGGGCCACTTATTACAAGGTGAGCACACCGACGCCGATACGGTGCAAACCATTCGTGACAACCTCAAAGCACAACAAGCTTTTTACCAAGAAATTTTGAACTACCATAAGGATGGCACACCTTATTGGATTTCTTTGGCCATTGACCCTGTGTTTGATAACAATGGTCAACTTATTCACTATGTGGCTATTCAAGCCGACATTAACGACACCAAAAAGCGCTCGTTAGAAAACGACGTGCGCTTGCATGCCATTAATGCCACCAGCTTAATGCTTGAGCTCAGCCCAGACGGAAAACTGCTCGATGCCAACAACCTGTTACTGGAAAGCTTAGGTTGCAGCAGCCAGACTGAACTGCAATCCCATGTTGGTAATTTTGCTAAGCTGTTTAAGCAACACGACTGGCAAGCGGCAGTCAGCGGTGAAAGCATTAAAGCCGACATTAAAACCCAAAGTAAGCAAGGTAAAAGCCTGACACTGAGCCTGGACACCACTGCCATTACTGACCTCAATGGCAAGGTTACCAGCGTATTGGTTTATGCCGATGATGTCTCGGAGAAAAATGCGGTAGTAGAAGAAACTTACGTGGCGATGTCAGAAGTGCTGGATAAAATCAGTGGTATTGTTCAGTCGATTAATAAGATTTCCAATCAAACCAATTTACTGGCGCTTAATGCTGCCATTGAAGCGGCCCGTGCTGGTGAGAGTGGCCGTGGCTTTGCCGTGGTGGCAGACGAAGTGCGCGACTTGGCCGGCAGCTCCACTCAGTCCGCCGAACAAATCGAAGCCTTGATCGCTCAAACTCGTGAACACGTTGAGCACTTGTCAGCCTATTTGGGCAATTAACGTTGCAATACTAATCGCGGCGTAATCTTACGCCGTATTATTGCTATCGCAAGCAAAGAGAGAAGTACATTGAGTAACCGAAATCGCAGTGTGCCATCATCACGCTTCAGCCGCCTTGCCCATTTTGGTGGCCTTGCAGGTAAAGTGGCCTCCAATGTGATGGTCGCAGGAGCCAAACAAGTGTTACGTGGAGAGCGCCCTGAACGTCATAAATTATTGCTGCAAAGCAATAACATTCAGGCTCTCGCCGATAAGCTGTCGCATCTCAGAGGCGCTGCCATGAAGCTAGGTCAGCTGTTATCTATGGACGCCGGTGAGCTGCTTCCTGCGGAGCTCAGTGTATTACTCGAACGCCTGCGTGCCGAGGCAACCCCCATGCCGCATAAACAACTGGTGCAGGTGTTAAAAGCTGAGCTTGGCAACGATTGGCTCGACAAATTTAGTCACGTTGAACTGCAAAGTTTCGCCCAAGCGTCTATTGGTCAAGTGCACCGCGGCAACGCTGAAAATGGCCAAGCCCTAGCAATTAAAATTCAATACCCTGGAGTGGCACAAAGCATTCATAGCGACGTTGATAACGTTATGAGCTTAATTAAGTTAAGCGGCTTATTACCTAAGGAGCTTAACCTTGAACCACTGGTTGCGGAGGCCAAAACACAACTGTTAAACGAAACCGACTACCACCAAGAAGCGCAGTACTTAAGCCAATTTGCCAGCACACTTAGCCAAGACTCACGCTTTAAGGTGCCCAAGGTCTTCCCCGAGCTCAGTAGCGGCCACATTTTAACTATGGAGTTTGTTGCCGGCGAGCCACTGGAAGCCATGACCGCCTTGGAGCAAACTAGGCGCAATGACATGGTGTTTGCCCTGATAGAGCTGTTCTTTCAAGAACTGTTTGAAATTGGCTTAATGCAAACCGACCCGAACTTTGCCAATTACCTGTATAACCCCTCAACGCAGCAACTGGTGTTACTGGATTTTGGCGCTACTCGAGCTATAACCCGCGACATTGCCGGTGGCTACCGCGCCCTTCTCACCGCCGCTTTGAATGAGGATCGCGACGCCCTTGATAAAGCCGCAGTGGACATTGGCTACTTTGATGCCGACATCGAGCAAAGCTATCGCGATGCCGTACTGGAGCTATTTATGCTGGCAACCACGCCACTGCGAAGCCAAGGCGCATTTGACTTCGGTAACAGCAATCTGGCTAAAACCATCAGTGAACAAGGCATGCAGCTGAGCACTCAATCAAAGCAGTGGCACTCGCCACCGGTGGATGCCTTATTTATTCATCGTAAGCTTGCAGGGCTTTATTTAATCGCCGCAAAGCTCGGCGCTAAGGTAGACTTAACGCCTTTGTATCGCTACTTACGGGTTTAAAACATGCTCTTTAATACACCGTCTTTGCGGATAAAATGATGGTGTAGTGCACCACCCATGTGCAGCAGTAATACTGCAATCAGCAACAGCACTGCATAACCATGAAATTCGCGAAAAAAGCCATAGAGGCGAATATCAGCAATAAACACAGCTGGTATGGTGAAAAGCTCAAAAACCGATACTGGCCGCGCGCCAAAGTATTGCATTGCCAGCCCACTGACGGGGATAGCCACCATTAAGGTATACAGCAACCCGTGACTAACCCGCGCCGCAACCGCTTGCCAACGGGGAATATCACTTGGCAAGGGCACAGACGCAGAACGCCATTTTATCACTAAGCGCACTATCACCAGCAGCGCAGCAACAACGCCAAAAGATTTATGCCAAAACAATAAGGTTAACTGCCACGGCTCAAGACTTTTTACCATAGTGGCTCCTGCCATAATTAAAGAAAGTAGCAGTAGCGCCATGGCCCAATGTACAATACGCATACTGAGGGGAAATTTAACTGGGTTATTGCTCATTGTCACTTTCCTTCACGGCATTGAATAACTGCTCTTTAGCACGGCGGCGATACGACTCAGCATAAGCGGCTGAACGGGCGCGTAAAATAGGGTCGGCGGTGGCAGCAACTCCGGTGGGCAACACCAAGGGATCGAAGTTCATGCCATGGCAGGGTCCATCAAGTTGCGGCTGCCACTGCTCAATGGTGATGGTGCCGGCATTAATTTGCGTGCGGTCCGAGGGCCAGCGTTTTGCGGGATCATTTTCATCATCACTGGGCTCTGCCAACGTGAACTGCCAGGCAAATTCAACCGGCGCTTGCAGTAACCGCTCAGCCAGCTCATTTTGCAAGGCATCTTTGCCATCATGCTGACTGGCCTGTGGCTTGGCCAGCGGCGTCATTTGCCAGCGTACGGCCTGACGCTGACCTTGCTCATTAACGAGATAAAAGGCATTAATGCTGTGATAGGTTTCTGTGGCCAAACTCGAGGTCGGTTGATAGTCACGCTTCCACGCCAAGAAGTCGGCGCTCTCAGGGTGTTCGGCAAAAAAGGTCTGGATCGCCTCTGCGCCTTGCTTAATCGCCACCAGCTGTTGGTAGAAGCTATGAGGGCTAGACACGGCCATCACTGGCGGGGTATTCATGGCAATATTAAAGCGCTCAGCGCCACTAACAAAGGTTAGTGCCAAGCTGCGCACTGGGGCTTTTAAATCTGGTGCATAAGGGTTGTTGCCGGCAATCGAAAAGCGGCCAATAAACTTGCTCACTCCTTTGGCGAATAGGTCGCTTTGGGAAAACTTGCTGAGGTTACCATTAGCGTTAAACTCACCGGCAATACATATTCCCTTGGCATGAGCTCGGCGAAAACCTGGAAATTCGCTGTCCCCTTGCTGTAAATCAACAAACTGCTGCGCTGTGACTGTTGGCGCCGCGGCCAAACTCACTGCACTGTAACAGGCAAGAGCCAGTATCCCCACTCGATAACCTATAAAGGTTGCTATGTGTGTTACTTTCAATGCGACCAAATTGCCTCCTTAGATGTTTAATCACTTGCCAACTCCCCCACTAGACCCAAGTAACAGAGAAAAAATTTCATCGCCAAGGAGTGCATTGCTTAATACGCTTAATTCCTGTACTCTTGCCCGCCGCCTATACAAGAGTAACGAATCATGAGCTTTAGCCATTTAGGTTTAGCGCCCGAAATCAATCAAGCCGTTGTCGATCAAGGCTACGACAAGCCCACCGCCATCCAAGAGCAAGCCATTCCTGCTATTTTAGCGGGCAAAGACGTAATGGCCGCAGCCCAAACTGGAACGGGGAAAACGGCAGGCTTTACCCTACCGCTACTGCAAAATCTCAGTGGCGGAGCAAAGCCAAAGGCAAACCGTGTTAGAGCTTTAGTGCTAACCCCAACCCGAGAGCTGGCCGATCAAGTGTGGCAAAGCGTTACCTTATACGCAAAGCATTTACCGCTCAGTTGTGAAGTGGTTTATGGCGGGGTGAAAATCAACCCACAAATGATGAAGCTGCGTAAAGGGGTGGACGTATTAGTCGCAACTCCAGGACGCTTGCTCGATTTGCATCAGCAAAATGCGGTTAACTTTGCCGATTTGGAAGTGCTCATTTTAGATGAAGCCGACCGCATGCTAGACATGGGTTTTATTCATGACATTAAAAAGATCATCAAGGTGCTGCCGGCACGCAGACAAAACCTCATGTTCTCGGCCACCTTTTCGGAAGAAATTCGCACTCTTGCAAAAGGCTTGATCCACGACCCAGTTGAAGTCTCGGTTGCACCAGCCAATAGCACCGCCAAAAGCGTGACTCAATGGGCCTACCCGGTTGATAAAAGCAAACGTACTGGGCTATTAAAGCATTTAATCTCCAGTAATAACTGGCAACAAGTGCTGGTTTTTACGCGCACCAAACACGGTGCTAACCGCTTGGTTAAAGACCTCGAAAAAGACAAAATCAATGCCGCCGCGATTCATGGCAATAAGAGCCAAAGTGCTCGTATGAAAGCCCTCGCAGGCTTTAAAAGTGGTGACGTAAGAGTGCTTGTGGCCACCGATATTGTTGCTCGAGGCTTAGATATTCAAGAGCTTCCCCACGTTATCAACTACGATTTACCGAATGTCTATGAAGACTATGTTCACCGTATTGGTCGGACTGGCCGCGCTGGAGCATCTGGTGAAGCCATTTCATTCGTGACCCAAGAAACCGCCACTGATTTATTTGGTATTGAACGACTTATTCAACAATTAGTTCCGCGTATTATTGAGCCGGGGTTTGAGCCGAAGTTAGCCGTACCTGAGTCTAAGTTGGATACGCGCCCAATTAAGCCGAAAAAACCCAAAAAACCCAAAAAACCAAAGAAAGCCAAAGCTTCTGACGATAACAGTGGTCAGGCTAAACCCAAAGCCAAGCCAAAACCACGCTCTCAGCACGGAGAAAAACCGAGCGCGAATAGCAACAAGCCACGTAGAAGACCAAGACGCGGTGGCACCGGCAGTAGCCAAGCTAAGGCCGCTAGGCCAAACCCCAACGCATAATACGTTAAATTAAGAGATAGCCATTTTGACTCAGCAACTATTTTCCAGCACCTCGCTCTCCAGCGCGCTACTCGATAACCTCAGCGCACTGGGGTATGAAACCATGACCGAGATCCAGGCCAAGGCCTTGCCCTTAATCCTTGAGGGAAAAGACGTGATTGGCCAGGGGAAAACCGGCTCTGGCAAAACCGCCGCCTTTGCTTTGGGGCTGTTGCACAACCTCAATGTTAAACGTTTTAGAGTGCAAGCCTTGGTGGTGTGTCCAACCCGAGAGCTGGCCGACCAAGTGGCTGTTGAAATTCGCAAACTGGCACGTGCTATTCACAATATTAAGGTGCTCACTTTGTGCGGTGGCGCCCCCATGGGACCACAAATAGGCTCTTTAGAGCATGGTGCTCACATTATTGTTGGCACCCCAGGGCGTATTGAAGAACACCTCAGAAAAGGTCGTTTATGCTTGGATGAAGTAAATACTTTTATTCTCGATGAAGCCGATCGCATGCTGGAGATGGGCTTTGAGGTGCCGTTACAATGCATTATTGACCACTGCCCGAAAGCACGCCAAAACTTACTCTTTAGCGCCACCTATCCGCCGCAAATTAAGCAGCTAGCTCAACATGTTATGCAGCAGCCAGAAAAAGTAACGGTCACAGCAACCCATGATGACAGCAGCATAGAGCAGCACTTTTATGAAGTACAAAATAACGATGAGCGGCTAGTGGCAGCGCAAAAGTTGTTGCTGCAGTTTCAGCCAAGCTCTGCAGTGGTGTTTTGTAATACCAAAGCCGAGTGCCAAACCGTATGCGATAGCTTGCAACAATTAGGCTTTGATGCTGCAGCGCTTCATGGTGATTTGGAGCAGAAGGACCGCGATCGTACCTTAGTACGCTTTGCTAATCGCAGTGTAACCATCCTAATTGCCACCGATGTCGCCGCTCGCGGCCTAGATGTGGATCACGTTGAATTAGTGCTTAATTACCATATTGCCCACGACCCTGAAGTTCACGTACACCGTGTGGGTCGCACCGGCCGTGCGGGCAATAAAGGCGTCGCCTGCTCCATTATGAGTTATAAAGAGTCTCATAAGGTCAATGCCTTGGAAGACTATCTTGATATCACCGTTTCGCCATCGCCATTACCCAGTGACGCGGTATTAAATAACCAGATAAACCGCGCTGCCATGATCACCTTACAAATTGATGGTGGTAAAAAAGCCAAGTTACGACCTGGCGATATTCTTGGCGCACTTACCGCCAATAATGCCATTCAAGGCAGCCAAATTGGTAAAATTAAAGTCACGGCAATAACCTCTTATGTTGCCGTTGAGCGCAAGATTGCCCCATTAGCGCTGAAAACCCTGAGCGAAGGGAAAATGAAAGGCCGCCACTTCAGAGCGCGAAAACTAACTCGTTAGCGCAACCTGAGACACTTCGAGGTGGCGCCCAGCTAAGCGCGCCGCCTTGGATTATCCTTTTTGTTAGAAAAACCTTGCCTTTATTACTCGCCTTAGGTATTCTACTCAACTTGCTTGTTATTTCCTCTCATGCAACAAGCACTGCAGTAATGCCTCCTTGCCCTGATCCAGTAAGTCCGCATCAACGTAATAACAAGAGCTTAATATAGTCAGGCGAAATACAGCTGTGTCACATTTATCAGCGCACAGCGTTGGGGATTCGCTAAAACTGTAATGAAGCTCGTTTATAGTAAAAACAACTAGCTAAAAAGCTAAACGTTAAAAAGTGAGTTTTATTATGTCTTATACACATAACGGTACAAAGATCCGTATTGAGCAGCCAATTCGCTCAATCTCGGTGAACAAATCTAGGGTCGTATTTGCTGATGGCGCTGGCCGCAAGGTCACCCAGTTTGCCAATGGCAACGAAGCCCGCCAATTTCTTAATTGGCTAACCTCAGCGGTTTAATACTACGCTGACGCGCCAAGCCGCGGCAAAGCTAAGCACTTTTTGCTCTTGCCCACTTGGCGCACACCTCCACATAAACCATTAATACTGATCCCTAACCTCCTCCAGCACGTTTAACTTTGTTCACAACTTACTGTAACCGACCAAGGTGAAGCGAATGTTCTCTCTATTTAAACGCGACCCAAAAAAGAAAATGCGCAAAGAGTATGACGCGCTATTAGAAAAAGCCATGCACGCACAACGTAACGGCGATATCAGAACCTATTCGATGTTAACCGCAGACGCTGAAGCGCTTTGGTTAAGAATTGAGGCCCACGATAAAGAAACGGCATCCTAGCCATATACCACAGTGTTGGTCAGTGACCTTAACGGCAACGTTTATTATGGCAACTGGCCAAGATAGATGTCACTGTCTTTATGTGTTTGGCTGGTGCATAGCCACCAATATCCACCTTTTTGGTCTTTTTTGCCAGCGTTCACATGTAAACAACTTTCTGGAACTGCAATACTTATCTGCTTATTAAGGTTACTGTCGTAGAGCTCGATACGTCGCCCTTGAGGGCCTTTTTGTAACACCGCCAACTGGCCTGCCAGCAAAAAGGCATTGATATTCGCAGCCGGTGTTGCCTTGGTGATACTTCCCCAATGCAGTGATTGCTCCTTTACCACGATTGCTAGACCATCTCGGTCCTGCCCAGCAAACTTCACATTCTCTGGTTGCCAACGCTTATTGTTGCCAGAAGACAGGTTGTGGCTGTAGAGCTTACCTGAGTGGCTTTGAAAAACGATACGGTCATCAACTTGCCAAGTAAACACTCGATCGCATGGCTCAGGGGTTGTTAATGTCGTGTCTCCACCCAACTCTTTACCGATAATAGTCAGCTTACCAGCAACACATAATGCTAAACCGTCACCACGGTCAGACCAAACCATTGGCGCAATAAACTCTTCCTCGTTGGGGTTATCAAATAATAACCGTTGCTGTCCAGCTGCATCCAAATACACTTTGGGCGTACCTGAGCGCTTAGATAAATAGGCTATTTCACCAAGGTGATTGACGCTCCCTTGATAGTCGAGGTACTTGCTATCCACAGCTGTATGTTGGACGTTAAAGTCGGTCCAATATAAGTCACTGTCATTGTGTTCATACACCGCAACAAAACTATCATCAGCGTACTGCCGAGCGATGAGGTTTTTATTATCTGCCACAAGATCTAAGATATTTTGCTGCTCGAGCACATAAAGCTCACCACTGAGGGTATCGACAAGCTGCAGCTGTTGTTGTTGAGGTTGCCAAGCCAAAGTTGCAAAGGCGGGGACCTCAGCACTCAGGGTAATCAAGCTATTATCAGGCAGCAGTTGCAATAATCTGCCAGCATCACCTGCAGAATACTGGATCATCACGCCATTGCCGGTGGTCGCAAAGGCGACATTTTTTAACTTCGCTGGTAATGGTTTTACGGTATTGACTTGCATTGTTTCTAAGTCGAGTTCCACTAATGCGTAGCTTTGCGCTTTGACCGCTAGCAGTAACTTAGTCGCAGATAACGGCGCGGCAGCTAATACTTTTTGCCATAAAGGAAACTCCCCGAGTAAGGCACTGACCCCGGCCCCCTGCTCTAATTGATCAATACGAATAAGTGAGATGGGTTGGGTTTTATTGCGTTTAAACACCAATAAACTGTCATTATCATGCCAAACATACGTCAGCACTCCTTGTGCTGCCTTTATCACTTTAGTCTCACTCGCCCCAGACGATACTTGCTGTTGAAACAGCAATTGTCGAGTTTCTCCCGCTCGAATATAAGCTAAGTGTTCACCTGACGGGCTAAAGCGTGGGTTGTATTCCCTGTCTTGACTGAAAGTTATCTGCTCAGTTGCAGGACTCTCGCTTGGGACCATGAAAAAGAGCAAGACCAATAACGTCGCCACAAGACTTAAAAACACGCTGATGTTTTTAATGCTAAACCAAGCCCTTGGGGTACTGCTCACCTCAGTGTCTGCAATTAAGCGATAACCCAACTTAGGGTGTGTAAACAGCACTTGTGGATGTTGGCTTGAATCTTCCAGCGCTCTTCGGATCAAAGCAATGATACGCTGAACTGAGCTGGGGGAAAAAACTCGACCAGGCCAAATAGCCGAAAAAATAGCTTGTTGCGATACCACTTCACCAGCATGTTGTCGTAAAAAGCATAACACCGCCATTGCTTTAGGCTCTAAAGTATTGACTTGGTTATCCTTTTGCACTGTGCCTTTGCTCGGAGAGACCTGCCAGCCTCCAACTTCAAAATCTGACATCCTTCTGAAATCCCTAGATATATTTTCCCTAAGATTAACCTTAGAAATTTTTAAGCGTTTCTCAATTGCCACTTTCTCAGTAAAGCGCAAATTGGCCTGAGCGTATCAAAAAACAGGAGATCACAATGAAACGCCATGCTTTATTATTTATCATTCAATTCTTTGCCTTAGCTGCTGTCTATGCCAGTCCAGCAAAATTGGGACAACACTTTACGATAGAATCCACCCATTTAAAACAATCTCGAAATATTGTTGTGTCAGTGCCCGAATACTATGACACTGAGCCTCATCAACGTTATCCAGTGCTTTACGTAACCGATGCTGCGGCGCAGTTTGATCACTTGTCTAGCACCATAAACTACATTGGCGGTACCGTCAGCCCAATGATCGTTGTGGGTATTTATCAGCAAGACCGCCGCGATGAAATGATGCCCTTTGACCAAAAAAGCCAACCGCGCCAAAAGAGCCAGCGCTTTTTAAAGTTTATCGCCGACGAAGTGAAACCATTTATAAAGGAAAAGTTTCGTACCGTAGATCACAGTCTGTTGGCCGGTCACTCGATTGGTGGTGCTTTCACCCTTCATGCTTATTTAACTCAGCCACAAGAGTTCGATGTTTTCATAGCACTGAGCCCGAGCTTAGCGTGGGGGAATGAACAAATGTTAGAACTATTACCAGCACACCTCAACCGCACAGGCCAGCCAACACTGCATGTTTATTTTGAAGGGATCACGCCATTTCCAACACCAGCAAAAAGCTATAAAGCGCTGAGTGCTCTGTTTGCTAACGCCAAAGAGCAAGATAAGCTCGCAATTGACATCAGGAATGATGAAGATCACGTATCTATTACTCACTATGGTGTCTATACCTCGTTAAAAGCCATATACCATGACTGGTTTTTATATATTCCAGAAATAGTCAAAGATAAAACCGCGTTTACTAGCCACTTTTCGAATCTATCTCGACGTCTTGGATTTAATGTTAAACCGAGTGAGTACTATATTCGTGGACTGGTAGGAGCAATGCTGGATCAAAACCAAATTGACACGGCGCAGTACATTGCCAGCGAAGCGGTAAAATTATACCCCAACTCACATCAAAGCTTTGAGCGTCTTGCAGAAGTAGCAGTAGCGAAGCAGCAAACTAGCACAGCGCGCAAGCACTTAAACCAAGCGCTGCAATTAGCCAGCACTGATGAAGTGAAAGTGCGGATAAAAGAAAGCATTTCTGAACTTTAGATAACTTGCCAGCGCCATGGTTTTTTATCATGGCGCTGTGAGTCGCACTTTTAACGCTTAAGCAGCGCCTTTAATTCAGGATCCGTAATATCCGCTTGGGCTAACTGGTTAAGCAGCCGCTGTGATGCGGTGTTATCATTATTCAGGCGATATAACTGACTCAGACGGTATTTGGCCCAGGTTTTCGGTGGGTGTCCGGGCTCTAGCGTCTCTGTAAGGTATTGCTCTAGCGCCATTATCCCCGACTTGATAAAGCGTTCTGCCAACACCGCAGTACGACCTAACTGATATAAACTGGCAATGCGGTGGTAATTAAGCCCCGCTGCCGATGGTGGGCTCTGAGCTTTAGTAAAGCAGCGCTGCGCCAATTCGTAATACTTCTTTTGCTGTGCTGCAAGCCCTGCTTTAAATAGCCACTCTTGGTCTTTACCAGCCTCTGCTAAGCGAGTTTTTATATATTCTATCAGGGTTTGATCGTCACTTTGCTCGCTATGGTAGTTAAGCGTCAGCAATGCTGCTTTATGACTATCGATGGCATCGACACTCTCTATCTGTTGCCATGCTTTTTTACTCGAGCCACCAGCAATGGCTGGGGCTGAGAGGTAAAAGTAAAACAGTCCAGTGTGTGCTTCTAGGTGATTTGGCTCGGTTGCAATAGCCTGCAAAAAGGCCTCCTCTATGGCACTGGCATAACTGGGTTTAGCTAAAATAAACGCGTCTTTAATCAGCTCAGCATTGGTTAATCCTAGCCAATAATATTCATCGGCGTGATTAGGGGATTGCGTTATCGCCTGCTCGAAATACTCCAGTGCCTCTTCAAACTCACCTTGTTGATAGTAAATTCGGCCTAGGTAATACCACGCCGTATTTGCGTCTTGCTGTTGTAATTGTTTGAAAGCCGCTTTGGCTTGTTGGTACTTTTGCGCAGTAAACCACTGCATCGCCTCTGCAAACTGGCTTTGCTGCGCTCTGGCAGACTGACCTGCCATTACCAGCAGCATTAGCACTATAATTAGAATTTTAATTAAACGAAACATTACTCTCTCCTTAAGCGATGCGGTACTGTTTAGCAATGCGTTTTTTAAAGCGATTTATCGCCACTGTGCCAATAATGCCTGGTAACACCCAAGGCAGTAACTGCCAAGCCCCAGGTAACACTTGCATTAACCAATGACGGCCTCCAACAGCAAAAAAGGCAGTATACACAGCAATGCCTGCGCCGATGATGGTGGTCATGTGCTCAAGCACCCACTCCCGTGGTTTAAGCGTAGGCTTGTAGATGTAATACAGCGTGGTGATCGCTGTAAATAACCCTATCCCTGCAAAAATGGCGTACAACACACTGCCTTTGTCGATAGCAATATAAAGCACCCGAGTGGCACTGAGTGTTAACAGCCCAATTCCTAGCAAGTGGCCCAGTGTTTTGAGCTGTTGGCGGGCTTGCTTTGCCTGTAATACCAAAGTGGCGTGACGAACGCTCACCCATACCAGCAACGACAGCATCAGCAAGAATTCACTCAACTGCCTTTGTTGTGTGCTTAAACTGGCCAGCTGTTGTGGCGACAGTTCTGCGCTTGGGTAGCGGATGGCAATGGGGTCGTAAATCACCATCAGCGACATAACAACGCCACTGACGGCCACCGCAAGCATACTGTAGTTAAACATTTTGCCCATTAAAATATGCTTGGCGCTGCCTTTTTTAACTAGCACAGGCCCCCAAAAAATGATCAGCGCAAACGCCCCTAATACAATGTGGAGATATAAAATAAACTGGTGAACGGTAAGCATAATTCTGTCCTCAATAGTGTCATTAAGGTTAGCTTACGCAACTTATTGCTCTGTTACCTGTGCCAAAAGTCATGATGTAAACCGTGACTTTTGACCTATAGGAGAGCGCGGTATTCTGTGCCATACTGCAAAAAAGAACAATAACAGGTACATCATCAATGGCGCAGAATAAAGCTTTACCTGACCGTGATAAGCGCGATGTATTGGCCATCGCCACATGGGCAGTAATAGCGCTGCTGGCTACCTATATAATGCAAAAGCAATCAGCGAGCTTGCCGTGGTATCACTATTGGCCATTTTTACTCAGCTATATTGGCGGGTACTGGTTCGCCACCGACAGGCGCTTAAATCCAACTGTGCGTACAAGTTGCCTCGTAGTGATGCTGCTCTCAGCAATTTGCACCATCACCATTTTGCAGCTTGAATTTACCGTTATTCTTACCATTATCTGGGCTGCCGTGCTGGCCTATTTTACCTCACCTAAGCGTGCAACTTGGATCACTGTTGCGGTTGTGGTGCTGCTTTTTGCGCTGCTGAGCTGGCAAGCACAGCAGGTAAAATGGATTGAGGCCATTTTATATGGCGCGTTTCACTTATTTTCGGTGTCTTTAGCAGCCGCCAACCATGGTGAAGAGCAAGCCAAAGAAGCCTTACAAAATAAAAACGCACAACTGCAAGCTACCCAGCACCTATTATCGGAGCTCTCGAGGCAGTCTGAGCGCACCCGAATTGCCAGAGATTTGCATGATTTACTTGGCCATCACCTCACCGCCTTAACAATAAAATTGCAAGTCGCGGGCCTCGCTTGCGCTGAGAATGATAAGGCCAAATCGCAAATAGACGAATGCCATCAGCTCGCCAAGTTACTCCTCAACGATGTCAGAGACGCCGTTGATACCTTAAGACATCACCAGCACATTGACTTTAGACAGTCACTGGCGTTATTTCTCACACAGGTGCCGCGACTTGAAATACACCTAACAGATGAGGATGATTGGCAGCTGCAAGATAGCGCCTTGGCGCAAACCATGCTGTTTTGCATTCAAGAAGCCATTACCAACAGCTTAAAGCACAGCCAAAGTACGCATTTTTGGCTTAAAATAAGCCAGCAACAGCAGCAAATCATTTTAATAATGCATGATGATGGTAAGGTCGCCGCTGACTTTCAGCCTGGCAATGGTCTAACAGGTATGCAGGAGCGCACCCAGCTTTACCACGGCGATGCACAGTTTACGGTGGTGGCTGGTGCTTTGCATTACACTCTTACCTTTACTTTACCAAACGACGAGGAGCAACGATGAAAGTGGTATTGGTCGACGACCAAAAGCTGATCCGCGACGGCATTAAAAGCCTGCTTTCATTTCAACCGGGAGTGGAAGTCGTGGCGGAGTTCAGTAATGGTCAAGCGCTCATTGAGCAGCTAGACACCTTACAGGCGGATATCATCTTATTAGATCTTAATATGCCGGTGATGAATGGCATAGAAACCCTTGAGGCACTGGCCAAGCAAACAACGACACTGCCAGTCCTGGTGCTGACCACCTTTGATGATCCTAAGTTGGTGCTCGACAGCTTAGACAAAGGTGCCCGTGGTTTTGTGCTCAAAGACATTGCGCTGGAGACTCTGGTTGCGGCCATGGAGGTTATCATCCAAGGTGAAACCTACTTCCAACCCGCCATTACCAACTCCTTACTACAACAAGTGAGCAGTAACCGCCAAGGGCTTGAAAAGCAAAGCCACTATGAGGCATTAAGCAATCGCGAAGTTGAAGTGTTACGGCTGTTGGCCAATGGCTACTCCAACAAAGAAATTGCCGCGGCACTGCACAAATCAGAGGGCACCATTAAGAACCATGTCTCTAATTTGCTGGCTAAACTGGGTGTTCGCGATCGCACTAAGGCCGTGCTTCTGGCCATTGAGCAGAGGCTCATTTAATCTGCTCGCAAGGGCGTGAGTATCGCCCCTAGCGCTGTTTGCTAGTCGCCATTGACATCAACGATGACGCGGCCTCGGACTTGACCTGCCAGCAACTGCTCGGCCATGGCTGGTACTTCAGCGAGCGAGATTTGATGGTAAATTTGCTCTAATTTAGTCATATCCAGATCTCGCGCTAAGCGCTGCCATGCCTCAAGCCGCAGTGGCCTTGGGCACATCACACTATCAACCCCCAGCAAACTCACACCGCGAAGAATAAACGGTGCCACGCTCGCAGGAAGGTCCATACCACCAGCCAAGCCACAAGCGGCCACAGCACCACCGTACTGAGTACTAGCACAGGCATTGGCCAACACATGCGAGCCAACCACATCAATTACCCCAGCCCAGCGCTCCTTTGCTAAAGGCTTACCAGCGCCCTCTAATTCACTGCGAGGGATGACTTCAGAGGCGCCAAGTTCAAGTAAAAAGTCTTGCTGTTGCGCTACGCGTCCGCTTAAGGCGATGGCCTCATAACCCAACTTAGCAAGCAGTGTCACGGCGATACTGCCGACCCCGCCGGCAGCTCCAGTAACAAGCACAGGACCACTTTGAGGTGTAATGCCATGGCGCTCTAAGGCCATAACACACAGCATCGCGGTGTAGCCCGCAGTACCTATGGCCATGGCGGTTTTTGGCGAAAATGCCTGAGGTAAAGGAACTAGCCAGTCACCATTTACTCGTGCTTTTTGCGCCAACCCTCCCCAATGTTTTTCACCCACGCCCCAGCCATTTAAGATCACCAGCTGGCCGCTTTGATAGTCGGGGTGTTGCGAGTCGGCCACACGGGCGACAAAATCAATCCCAGGGATCATCGGAAACTGCCGCACCACAGGCGACTTTCCGGTAATGGCTAAGGCATCTTTGTAGTTTATCGTTGAATACAGCACCTCAACGAGGACATCTCCTTGAGGTAATTCTGACTCTGTCAGGGTGGTAAGTTGGCAATGATACTGCTGCGCTGATTTGTCTATTACGATCGCGTTAAACATACCCTCTCCAATTAATTAGACTACTTGTCTATTAAAATATATAAAAATAACCAAGTTGACTTATCATGGCCAACCTAGCCACGAGTTTACTGCTTATACCAATTCGCTTAATTAAGTGGTCTATTTGAGGCAAGAAAATTCTGTCGATAACCAGGCAAAAATTTTGCTATTTAGTTGTTCTAAATGAGAAATTTTTAACGCAGTTAGCGTCGAATTTGCTTCCTCAAATTGAGCAGGTATTAATGCGGATTGGTATTAATCGCAGCAATATAAAAGTCGCTAAACGCCGTTAAAGGTTCAGTAGAATGTTCCAACTTAGCGCGCATAACAGCGCCTTCCCAGCCATTCCAAAAGACATAGGCTAATTGCTGACAATCGCTGTCAGCGGCGATTTCTTGCTGTGCTTTGGCAAGCTCTAAGCACTGTGTGACCAACTGCTGCCAATCAGCCAGTACGCCCGAAAGCTTTTGCCGAAACGATGGCGGTAATTGCGCCACTTCTTGACTTAAATTGCCCACCAAACAGCCTCGCGCAAACTGGTGGCGCTGCATCGCTTGGGCAGCATTTTGCATGTATTGCTGCAGTCGTTCTAAGCCCGACAAATGCGATTGTTGCAGTGCTCGGTTCAGTTGTGTTTGTAAGTAGTTACTATAACTTTCAAGTAGAGCTAAACCGTAGTCTTCTTTGCTCTTAAAATAATGATAAAACGATCCTTTAGGCACATTCACTTGCCGTAAAATCACTTCAATACCAGTGGCACAAAAGCCGCGCTCTGTGAGAATTTCCATCCCAGCACGCAGTAAAGCCGCTTTGGTTTCACTGTGCCCGGCCTGATCTTTTTTTGGGCGGCCACGCCGCCGTTTTGGAGAATATTCAGTCATGGAAAGATATTAGACCGGTCGTCTATAAAAGTAAAGTGCAAAAAACGTTCTTTCAATGTTATTCGGTTGGGGGAGTAAGTCAGGGCTTTATACCAATTAGCTTAATTAAGTGGTCTATTTAAGGGACTATTAATGCGGATTGGTGTTAGTGCCTGTGAGTTATTGCCGGATAACAGTGAACAAGGTTGAGTCATAGCAAGGCTCAACCTTGTTCAAGGCAGAGCTACACTCTGAATTTAGAGACTTGTTGTTTTAATGCCACAGCCAGCGCTTTTAGCTCACTGCCGGCATCGGCAATTTCGCTACTGCCTTTCACTGTGGTGGTGGCGTGTTCACTGACATTAATAATGCCGCGATTGATTTCTTCTGCAACCGCTGACTGCTCTTCAGAGGCCGTTGCGATTTGGGCACTCATGTCATTAATAATGGAAATGTCTTCAACGATTTCTTTCAGCGCTTGATCGGCATCTTGCGCCTGCTCCACCGTTCTGTGGGCATACACTTGGCCTTCTTCCATTACCGTTACCGCTTCATGGGAGTACTTTTGTAAGTCCTCAATCATTTTTTGAATGCTTTCGGTGGATTCTTTAGTGCGCTGTGCCAAAGCACGCACCTCGTCGGCCACCACGGCAAACCCGCGGCCTTGTTCACCGGCACGTGCGGCCTCAATAGCCGCATTCAAAGCCAGCAAGTTAGTTTGTTCAGCAATGCCATTAATCACCGTAGTAACATTGCCAATTTCTTCACTCACCGCACCCAGCTGATGAATAACATTTGCCGCTTTTTCAACTTCACTGGCAAGACCATTCATCGCTTCAATGGCTGTATTAAGCAGCTTCATACCATCACCGGCTTCGTTATGGGCTTTGCTAGCAGCGTTCGCGGTATTAACCACATTATGAGCCACTTCGGTCACTGTGGTGGTCATTTCATTCATGGCCGTAGCCGCCTGCTCTATTTCTACCTGCTGACTGTCCATCGAGCGCTTAGTGTCACTGGCAACGCCTTCGAGGCTATCGGTGGCCACATTAAGCTGCTCTACCGAGGCATTGGTATTAAAAGCAATGTCTCTAAAGCTCGACACCATGCTATTCAGGCCAGTGGCTATATGGGTTAATTCATCTTTGCCAGAGGTATCAACACATAAAGTTAAGTCACTGGTGGCCTCCAGCCGACCAATGGTTTCATCAATACGGGTAAGTGGGTTAATAATACTGCTCAAGACCTGGATTGTAACAAACACCGTTATCACGGCGATCACCAATATAATCACAATGAGGGAGGCTGCTTCAGACCAAAAAGTATCTTCAATGTCATCAACATATACCCCAGTTCCAACTACCCAATCCCAAGCTGCAAACTCTTTAACGTAAGAAATTTTACCCACCGGTTTGCTCGAGCCGCTTTTTGGCCACAAGTACTCCACCGTGCCCTCGCCGTTACGCTCGACAGTGTTCACCATTTCTTTAAATAAGTATAAACCGTTAGGGTCGCGGTTATTTGCGACATTTCGGCCATTTAGCTCAGGCTTAATGGGATGCATTACCATGGTGTGGTCGGTGGTTAAAATAAAGATATATTCATTGTCGGCGTAACGCACCGCTTCTAGTGCCGCTTTTGCGCGTTGCTTTGCTTGCTGCTGGGTTAGCGCCCCGCTTCGAGCTTGATCGCCGTAATGGCTAATAATGCTGTGGGCGGTTTCCACCAGGTTCTGGGTACTGGTTTGCTTTGCGGTTTTCAGCTCATCGTATAAGGTGTTCAGCATCAACACCGATATTAACGCAATCACCGCAAAACAAGAGATAACTTGCGCCCATAGGCGCGTTTTTACGCCATATTGTCTAAAAAAATCTTCCATCACTTTCCCTAAATAATCGTGCTAAATTTCCAGCAGCCATTAGCTAACAATGTCTTAAAATGCCCTTAAACTCATGAGCAGCCAAAGCAAATCATCTACTCATGGGTCATTTGATAGCAGACAGTATATTTGCTTAGCAATAATACCCTTTGTGTTTAATCAAATTTCGAGTTGAATTGGTATAGTAATCAGTCACCTTCTTCTAAGGTAGAAGATGAAATAACAACAGTAAAGCCATTAAAGCTAAAGCCAACATAGACTTAAGAAGTTAATTCTTTCACCATAAAGTAACGACACCCAGTTTTTGGGTAGTCCTGTTGTACCCACTGCGTTTCATAACCATGACGCTGGTAAAAAGGCTGCGCTTGAAAGTTTAAAGTATCCAGCAACGCACGTTGACAACCGCGCTCAATGGCAACGGCTTCAACTTGTTGCAGCAGCTGTGTGCCAAGGCCTTCTCCACGCTGACTTTCACAGACCCATAAACGGTCTAATAACAACCAATTCCCAAAGGTACGTGCGGTTGCACCTGCCACCACTTCTCCTTGGTCATTTTTTACTTGTGCGGCTAATGGTAAACGCTCATTAACCTCCCAGTTTTGCCAGTTAAACTCACTGAGTTTGTTACTAATAAAGTCAATAAAATCAGCATCGGGATCGGATAATATTTCTACCTGCAAAGGCTGTGCTCCTGAGCAAAACAAAACAGCAAACAGTATAGTATTAAACGGCTAGGAAAGGGAGTACTTGCTCGGGGTTTGCGTGGCATCGAGCAGCTGATTAAACGCCTGAGTACTTCCTAATAATTCGCTTTTAATGCTATTCCATGCTTGCTTGTGATGACCATAGCGAGATTGCCATAACGCCAACTCATCGCGACTGGGCTGATAAATTTCTGCCCCAGCTTGTTTTAATCCCATTTCGCAGCGCTGTTGCAGTGCTTTTATCTCGGCCAAGTGAGCGCTAAAGGTAAGTTGGCTAGCTTGTTCCACTTGTTGCTTAAGCTTAGTGGGCAGCTCAGCTAACCACTGCTGATTTAACACGGTCACCCAAGCATCCGGGACGCTGGCGATTTTGGCAACCTGGCCAATTTCACTTTTAAGGTTATCGGGGCCAGCATAAAGTCCCACAACACTGGGATCCAACGCATCAATTTGGCCATTACGAGCCAGTTGCGCGGCTTTATCCCATGGCACATCCACCACATTCGCTGCTGTCATACTGTAGAAGTGATTTAGCACTCGAGAAGCAGGCACTCGCATAGTCACATCGGTTAACGCGTCGGGCGTGTTGATTAAACGCTTGTAGTGCTTGGTGGTAGTCATGGTGCGAGACCCAACCACATGCTGTAACAACACGGTGAGCTTACTGTGTGTTTGAATAGGCTGTAACACCATTTTTTGCCATGTCGGTGAAGTGATCAGATTAAGGTACGCCTGATCGCTATTAAGCCAGAATGGAATATTTAAAATATCGAGCAGTGGCAACGCTCGAGATAAGTTTGAGACCGAGATCAGCGCGGCGTCAATTCTGCCGCGAGTAACCGCAGCCATTAATGCTCGGCCAACGCCTAGAGCGCCATTATCATGAATTTCAACATATACCTTACCTTGCGTGAGTGACTCAATATGTTGCTTAAGCTGCAAGTGCATGTGAGGAATAAAGTCAAAATCAGCGCTACGGTAAGGCGAGGCCAACCGCAACGTTTGCCAGGCCCGCTTTCGTTTCTCAACCTCTTCGGCTTGATGCAATATCTTAGCAGTCAAGTTATTAGCCAATCCTCCAGACAAATAAGTGCCGGCGTAGAGTGCCAGTGAAGCTTGGAGAAAACGGCGTCTGTTTGGTGGCATAACTACAACAGCCCAATAACCACAGTGTTTTAACTATAGTAACTGTGGAGTCAAAAGCAATTCTCACCTTACTATTGGCAAGGTCTAGATAATGGGTAATAATCCGCTGGATAAATAATAAAAATAAGGACGATTATGAACAGGCTCATGCTGCTGTTAAGTGTTTTTCTGATTGGCTGTTCCAGTAAAAATACCGTCAACACGGTCGTAGCAGAAAACGCGGTGATCAAACACAGTCATATTCAAGGATATGAAGACAGATACAGCAACTTGTATGATAAGCAAATCGCTTACCCCGTAACCTGTGAGGAAAACTGCTACCCCACAACTGAGCAGATCCAGTGCCAGGAGGCTATGGAAAACTGCCACTATGTTGGCAAAAATCCCTCCTTAGAGCTCGATACCGGCTTTACCATTCAATGGCTTGGACACGCTAACTTTAAAATAAACACCGCCGATGGCCAGCAATTTCTTTTTGATCCTGTTTTTGAGCAGTTTGACTGGCCGGTGAACTGGGCGTTTTATCTCGCCGATGGCTTTAACCGCCAACCAGCCACCCCCTTATCAGAGGCCGAGTTAAAGCAAACCACAGCGGTGATGTACTCACATATTCATTATGATCATTTTAATAAAGATGATATTGCCGCTCTAGGAACTAAGCCGCAATACCTTGTGCCATTGGGCTTTGCCAAACACTTTGCCCAAGATGGTTACAACATCACCGAAATGGCCTGGTACTCCAGTAAACGCTTTGCCGGAGTGACCGCGCACTTTGTCCCTGCTAATCACTTTAGTAGCCGCATTTGGGTACCGTTTATTTATGAAGACAATAACACCAGTCTATGGGGAGGCTGGCTATTAGAGCAGCAAGGTAAAACCCTGTTTTTTGCCGGTGACACTGGCTACTCGCCGCATTTTAAAGATATTCAGGCTAAGTACGGCGACATTGATATTTGCCTGTTACCCATTGCCTCTTATTACAGTGAAGAATCGCCAAAATGGTACCGCAAAGTGCACACCACCCCAGAAGATGCCTTAACCGCCGCGCAGGATCTAAACTGTAAAGTCATGATCCCATGGGGCTACGGCAATGCTAGCTGGAAAATGGGCGACCGCAGCTCCCATTCAGCCTTATTTCGCTTACTACACATGCGCGATACATTAAACGCAACGACGCCATTATACATTCTTAATGAAGGCGAGACGGTAGCGCTGTAAGGCGGATAAAGGGCACAGCAGAGACAATCACTGCTGTGCCCTTTAATTGCCAATTTTTTGCTGTACTCAACAATAATATCAATGTGTTATAATTGAGGGTAATAAACGACTGGAGTATTGCGCCCGAGTGACTAAAGCCAAATTAAGCCAAGATGAGAGCCTATCATTTAAAATAAATTACCAACTTCTCCCCAAAGAGACTAATCAGCTCGACTTATATTTCTCTATCCCCACCGACATGGGGATCAATGCCAACACCCTCAATGAGGCGAATTACTTTAATGCCAATATTAAGTGCCACAGCGCTTATTACTCCGAGCAACTTCATCTCCCCTTGGTTCGCAGTCGCTTTATTAGCCAAAGTAAGGGAGAAAAAAGCGATTATCGGGTAAACCTTAATTTATTCAGTTACCAGATCCGCATCGCCTTAGATGCCGATATAAAAATGACTTTAAAATTAAAAACGGCAGAGGAGTTCTATCCAGCGGCAGTAATCTTAGTAGCAGAAACCAAACGTTTACTGAAGAAATTACGACGTTACACGCCACCTGACGACAAACTAAAGCCATATTTTCAAAATGCCGATAACTATCTAAGCTGGCACAGCGAGCAAGCTTTTTTAAAGTTGTTATCGCAAGGACCTAAGTCAAGTGACTTCAGTGATGAGCGCGCCATTTTAATGACCTTTTGCCAAGCCGAAAACGACTATCGCACCGCAAAAAGTTACAACTCACAGGTCACTTTAGAAGACCCCAATCGCATCACCAATAAAATGAAACTGTTGGAGCGTTTGATAGAGTATGGCGTGGTATTAAATAAACACACCATCGATTTAGGCGCTAATTTAAAACGCCTAGTTCGGGGCGTTGTCACCGGTGTGATGATGGCATTTGTGATGTACATTGTGCTTAACGCCCGCTCTAATTTCGAAGAAATCACCGTCGCCCTAATAGCCTTACTGGGGGTTATTTATGGGCTGCGGGAAACCTTTAAAGAAGATCTCACCCGCTGGGCTTGGCGTTTAATTCAAAGAGGCCGACCAAAGTGGCGTAATAAATTTAAAAACTCAGTCAACGACGCCATTATTTGTAGTCAGACCATTTGGCTGGAGCATATTCGCAAAAAGGACTTGCCGGAAGATGTCAAAAAGCTTTTAAGTAAGCGCCGGCAACAAAATAAGCAGGCCGCTAACCTATTGCATTTTAGCTGTAAAAATCAAGTTCAAGTGAATGCCTTTCTGCCGGGTTATGAAGAAGTACAGCAAAGGATCACCTTTAACATGAGCTCCTTTGTGCGCTACCTGAAAAAAGGCGCGGGTAAACTGTACAGCCTAGAGGGTAAGAAAGTCTCAAAGCAGTCGGTAGAGAGGCGCTATCAAATTAACTTAGTGATGCGCTTTAAGACCGAGTCAGGCACACAGTTAGAGCGCTATAAGGTCACCATGAACCGCTCTGAAATTGTCGCCATCGAGCTGATGGAAAGCGATTCTGAGTACATCGAACACAAGTCTAGTTAGCCAAGCGTCCTTTAAGCCATACAACGACATTTACGCAAACAAGCACCAATGAGGGCCTGGCGAGTGGAGCTATTCTTTAATTTGGTTAACAGAAAAGCTGTTATTTTTAGCCAATATTTGCTCCATTTTCTGCTGCTTTTCGTTGTCGATGTCCACTAAAATAGCCAGCGGATGTGATTTGTCTTTGGTTAACAGCTGACATTGGCTGTAAAGGTGGATCATGTGCCACCCCACCAAACCGCTTACCCAAACAGAAAATAACGTCATCAGGGTGAAAAAGCCAAAACCTATGGCAAAGGACCAATCGAATAAACTACTCAACACAAGTGTGATCAAATAAAGCACCAGCAAAAATACCACTTCTGCTCGGGCTATATTGGCCACTCGGTGTGTTATCCAAGCATACCAAGGGTGTTGTTGCGAACCACAAATATCTGAAATATCATCCACCTCAGATATGTTTTCCAATTGGTCTTTCAGTGTGACAAATTCTTGATAGTTTGTACTAGTGATAAGATAGTGCATAACTGCACCTCGATTTGTTGCTTAATCCGCTTAGTTCTACGTAGCGCAAACACAAATCGTTCAAAAATTACACAGATACCATGTTTTAGTGAATGTTAGAGGGAAGCAGAACAATAAGGTGGCAAGTTTAGAGGGAAGATCTGGGAGCGCTTCAGCGCTCCACCAGCCAAAAACGATGCTACTTAGTGGCGTTTCTTAGGCCCATAACGCACCATGTCTTTGCCGTTTTCGAAGACTTCGCTTGTCACCCAACGCCCTAACAGCAATTGATGATTATCATCGAGCACCGCAACGAATGGCCGACCATCACTGTTATTGGTTGCCAACGCCACACCGGCCACGTTTTGTAGCCCCAATCCACCATTGTCGACTAAAATCAAAAATGATTCTAATTCTTCCAGAGTCGCGATCACGTCGTTGTCATTAATCATGTTGCTCTACCTAGTAAAATTTTAAGGCGCGTAGAATAGCAGTTATCATCGCTTGGTTGAAGTAAAGCACTATGCCGCTTATTGCCCAGCATGGCTTATTTGCGCTCAGGTAAATGCCCCACTTTCACTAGAATCACGGTTTCTTGCTCGACATAGGGGCAATGTTCGCTCAGGTGTGGGCTACGGATCCAGGTGGCTTCTGGGTAGCGACCCAACTCATCAATAAATTCACCACTGAGCACTAAAATTTCTTCGCCACCAAAATGCTTATGAGCAACGAACTGCTCACCTGCAGGCCATTTAACTAGAGCGGTATGTTGGCACTCAAAACTGTGCAAAGGCATTACTTGGAGACCGCCCTGCCCAGCTTGCCATGGCGTTTGCTTAGTATTAACCCGCACCACTTGGTTATCATCAGGATGAAATTGATTCAGTTTAACGAAAATAACACAGCCCGACTGACTGAAAGGTGCATGACTACTCCCTGGGGGATTACGCAGATAGGTACCGGCGGGATAATCTCCATGCTCATCAGAGAATACACCTTCTAAAACGAAGATCTCTTCACCGAGTGGATGGGGATGCGAACTAAACGCTGAGCCAGGTTCGTATTTCACAATACTGCTAGTATGCCCCGACTCTTTATTTTCACGCTCCAGCGGCTTGCGCCACACACCGGCTGCCGGACTGGCAAGCCAAGGTTGCTGCGCCGTTTCAATCACTAAACGCTCAGCAAAGTTCATATTAAACATCATCACTCCACATCTATTACTGCTAACTGATGAATCATACTGAATAACTTAGTAAATGGCTCACTTGTTGCCGCATCTATATCAGTTTCCCCATTGTGAATACCTCAGATGCTTCACTGTGTGAGCCAAATTAACCTCATCGCGGTCCAGTTAATAACGGATAAGGGGATTGTTAAAGCAACAGAAACTTAAATAAAGTTAATTCAGTTGCCTGTAACCGCCGCGATAAAAAGCACGCTACAGCGTGGCAATCACTGCTTATATTTTTCAAACCATGCCAAAGTGTGCTCAATTTTACTGATCATTCTTGATGGCTTGCCTGCAATACCATGGGATGCGCCTGGGATTTTGACCAACACGGAATCCACTTTTCGTAATTTCAGTGCTTGATAATATTGCTCGGTTTCGGCCATTGGCGTACGTAAGTCTTCTTCGCCAGTCATCAGCATGGTGGGCGTTGTGACATTGCCTACCAACGACATAGGTGAGCGCTGCCAGTAGTGTTCAACATGATCCCAAGGCATGCCAGGAAACTGAGTAGGAATTTGCATTAAACCACTGTCCGCGGTAAGCACTTTACTGAGCCAGTTGATCACCGGTTTTACCACCGCAGCGGCATTAAAGCGGTCGGTTAAACCAATGGCGTAGGCGGTAGCAATGCCGCCGGCAGAGCCTCCAGCAATAAAGAGGTTGTTGTTATCAATAAAGCCTTTGGCTAGCATGGCATCCACCCCAGAATTATGATCGGCAAAGTCTTCTTTGGAGCTATATTTATACTTTAATAGCATGGCAAAACGCTCACCATAGGAGCTACTGCCGCGATGGTTATCGTAAAACACCACATAGCCTTCAGCCGCATAGCGCTGTAATTCCGCAGAAAAGTGTGGGCCATAGGCTAGATGTGGACCGCCGTGAATTTCCAGCAATAACGGGTACTTTTTGTTGGGTTCAAAGTTTGGTGGGGTAATATACCAACCTTGAATGGGCTCACCATCAAACGACGAGGTATAGTTGATCTCATGCACCTGGCCTAAGGATTTATGGCCAAGCAAGTCTTCGTTGAGGGTTGTTAGCTGTTTTACCTTGCCGTCTTTACTCACCACAGCCACATCCGCCGGACGCTCGCTCGAGCCCTTGGTAAAGGCTATTTGGCCAGCATAGTTGGCACTGAATTCGCCGCTAATGTAAGGGCGACCTAGATACGTCCCCGACACCGAATCAGTTAAGTCGGTGATCTTGCCACTGGTGGTAATGGTCGCAAGCTTGCGTTTGCCGTGGTCGTCATAAGCAATAGCGAGCTTATTACTAGCAATCCAAGCAGGGCTTTGAATAGAACGATCAAAATCTTTAGCAATCATTTGGTAAGACTTTGATGACCAATCCATGATATTGAGTTTATGGTTACGATAAGGGTTCAGCTCACCAGAGGCGCTTAAGAAAGCCAGCTTTTTGCCATCTTTAGAAAAGCTAGGGGCATGCTCTTTGCCTGGCGCCGAGGTTAACTGGGTTAACTCCCCAGACAACGACACCTTGAATAAATCCCCTTCTAGGCCTTTGTATTCCCAGTCGACTATGCGATTAGCTGAAAACACAATGGCCTGTGAGTCAGGCTGCCAAGCCAGCTTACCGCCATGGTGAAATTCGCCGCTGGTTAACTGTCTCGGCGTACCTCCTTCACTTGGCAGAATAAAAATCTGCTGGTAGCCTGGCTTTACTAATCCTCGGCCATCGGCTTGGTAGTAGGCTTTATCAATCACAATCGCCGCTTCTGACCACTGGGCCCCTTTAGGCTTGGCTGGCATGTTGGCAATCACCGCTGGTTGCTCTGCTACTTTTTGACTAAACGCTAACCATTTGCCATCAGGCGACCAAGTCAGGTTACTAATAGGTGCCTGCAATTGACTCACCAGCGCCGTGCGATTTTGTTTTAGGTAATGCACGTAAATTTGGCTGCTACCAGAGGCTGAACTTAAAAAGGCGATTTTACTGCCATCTGGCGACCATCGCGGTTGATAATACTGGTGCTGATCAGAAAACAACGGGGTTTGCGTGCCCGACTGCGTATCTAGCAGCCACAAGTTACGTCTCGTACTGTCTTTCATTACATCATTACTGTTGCGCACATACACTACCTGCTCGCCATTGGGAGATATTTGCGGATCGCTGGCGTGCTCCAAGTCGAAAATATCACTGGCCGTAAACGTGCCGTTGGCCTGTACCAAGGCTGGTAAAAGTGCAGCCGCCGCAAGGGTGCGCTTTATTGAGCTTTTCATAAAAATCCTTTCGGGCAAATAAAATTAGCTAAGTGATACTAAAGATATCAGCAAATGTCATTCATTCACGATAAAAGCCACACCAAGAACAAAAATAATAACTCTCCGCACAGCAAATAGTTAGCAAATGCTTGGCGTAAAACCATGGCGTATCGGCCATCACAGCAGTTATAATGGTCGGTTTCGCCCGTTACGTCGTAGCGTAAACGCAACACCAAGCAACAACCGAGTATTTTTGCTTAACTGAAGTTTGATGAGGAAACATTATCCATTTAACCACAACACCCTCGAACCCACTTGGGGTAGATAAACCGTTATTTGTCATCACCGCAGGGTTTATCGCTCTGTTTTGTCTGTTAGCCGTCGTTGACCTCGGTACCCTATCGGCCCTAGTTGATAGCAGCTTTGCTTGGTCGGCGCGCTACTTTGGCCTGTACTGGCAATTACTGTTACTGGCTACTTTCTTGATCAGTATTGTGATCGTATTTATGCCTGGAGCAGGCAGAAAACTGGGCGATACCGAGCAACCCGAGTTCACCGCCTTTCAATGGGGGGCCATGATCATGTGTACTCTCCTTGCAGGTGGTGGCGTCTTTTGGGCGGCCGGAGAGCCCATGGCTCACTTTTTAACCCTGCCACCGCTATTTGAGCATATAGCAGCAAGTAGCAAAGCAGCGGTGCCATACGCTTTAGCTCAGGCTTATTTACATTGGGGCTTTTTGGCTTGGGCCATACTGGGCAGTCTTACCACCATAATGTTTATGCATTACCATTATGAAAAAGGCTTACCGCTGGCTCCGAGAACCCTGCTGTATCCGGTGTTTAAACAGCGCGCAATAAGCGGCCCTATTGCGACTTTAACCGACGCGGTGTGCATTATCGCGGTTGTCGCAGGCACCGTAGGGCCCATCGGCTTTTTGGGATTGCAAGTCAGCTATGGCCTCGAGGCGCTGTTCGGTATCCCTGATAGCACCACCACCCAAGTAATAGTCATTGCCGTACTCACAGCCCTATTTGTCCTTTCGGCTGTATCTGGCGTGACCAAAGGCATCCAAATTTTAAGCCGTTTAAACATGTACTTAGCGCTGGGTTTATTGGCTTTTATTATTGTTGCAGGCACCAGCGCGTTTATTTTCACCAGCTTTTTTGCCAGCCTTGTCACTCACCTTGAGCATTTCTTTGCCCTGGCACTGCACCGTGGCGATGCCGGGCTATTCAATGAAGCTGGCTGGCTAGGTTGGTGGACGGTGTTTTTCTGGGGCTGGTTTTTAGGCTATGGCCCTATGATGGCCATTTTTATTGCCCGTATTTCTCGTGGCCGCTCTATTCGTGCAATTATTATAATGCTGTCGGTGGTTGCGCCATTAATCACCATGTTTTGGTTTACTATTGTTGGCGGCACTGGCCTGGGCTTAGAGTTAGAAACGCCCAACACCATTGCCAAGGCCTTTGAGGGCTTTAATCTGCCCGCAGCGCTGATTGCCATCACCCAAGCGCTCCCCTTGGGTGGCCTAGTATCCTTTTTATTTTTGCTACTGACTATGACGTTTGTTGCCACCACCGGCGACTCCATGACCTATGTGTTGTCTGTATCGACGTCAAAATCCGAGCACCCGTCAGTGCAAGTTCGGGTATTTTGGGGCGTGGCCATGGGCTTAATGGCAGCCATTTTAATTGTGATAGGCTCTGGCGGCATCGATAAGTTGCAGGCCTTTATTGTGGTCACCGCAGTGCCCGTTTCCATTATTTTGTTGCCATCGCTTTGGGATGCGCCAAGAATCGTGATGACTCGCTCAACACAAAAAGCCCACACTAGCTAACAAATAGGCAACTTTGGGCCTGCCTCAAAGTTGCCCCGCTCAGCGGCTTGCCGTACACTCATCACTATTAGAAGTATTTCGATAAGAGGGTGTGGTGTCAGCGACCAATCAAAAGCAGTCTGGCTTTTTTAGCCAAATGATTTTTAACATTATTATTCCTGTGGTTATTCTAACCCGCTTTTCTGGTGAAGAAGATCTCGGCCCAACTCTTGGAGTCATTATCGCACTGGCTTTTCCGCTAGGGTTTGGTTTGTGGGAGCGCAAGAATACCGGAAAATTTAACTTTATTTCAGGCTTAGGAATTGTTTCAGTGCTACTCACTGGCGGAATAAGCCTGCTGCAGCTCGATGCTAAATACATAGCCATCAAAGAGGCCTTAGTGCCAGGCCTCATTGGCATCGCCATTATTGTCAGTCAGTACACTAAATACCCACTGCTAAAAACATTACTGTTTAACGACACCGTTATGGACATTGCTAAAATAGAGCAGGCATTGGCAGATAAAGGCAATACGCAAAAGCTGCGCAAAGTGCAAATTGTCGCCTCGAACATTCTGGCTGGTTCGTTTTTCCTATCTTCCGTTTTAAACTATGTACTGGCGAAAATGATTGTCGTCAGCCCAGCAGGCACTGAGGCTTATAACAATGAACTTGGCCGCATGACCGCCCTAAGCTACCCGGTTATTATGGTGCCAACCATGATCATCTTTTTTATCGCCATGTACTACCTTATTACCTCACTAAAGAAGCTCACTGGATTGGAGTTGGAAGAGCTCTTTCATGAGCAATAACAACTAAGCCATTACGGCGAAGATCGGCCCATGGCCTAAATGAGTATAACTAGCAAGATTGGCAAATAGGTAGACACATTGGACTCAATTACACAAGTGGCATTAGGCAGTGCCGTGGGCTATGCCGCCCTTGGCAGCAAGCTAGGTCGAAAAGCGCTATTGGTGGGTGCCGCATTTGGCACCTTACCCGACTTAGATGTCTTAATTGATTTTGGTGGCGCCGTGGAAAACTTTGTTTTTCACCGCAGTTTTAGCCATTCATTACTCATCCAACTGATGCTGAGCCCCCTATTTGCCTGGTTATTGCTGCGTTTTCAGTGGTCAAAGCCGGTCTCTTTGATGCGCTGGAGCGTTGCCCTATTTGCTATCATGAGCACCCATGCTCTGCTCGATGCCTTCACTGTGTACGGTACCCAATTGCTCTGGCCGTTGACTGATTACCCCTTTGGAGTGTCGAGTATTTTTATTATTGACCCTGCCTACTCAGTGCCACTGTTGTGCGCGGTGATTGCCCTGGCTTTTATAAAAAGCCCTGCTACCGGGCAGCGTCTTAACATCGCCGTACTAACACTTAGTTGTGGTTATCTTGCTTGGAGTGTGGCAGCAAAGTGGTACATAGATGACAAAATCAAAGCCGCCATGACGGCCCAGAACATGACTTACTTGGCTTATGAAAGCACGCCTTCGGCTTTCAACACCTTATTGTGGCGCGCTGTTGCAACCACTCCTTCGGGGCATTATGAAATTTATGCTTCGATATTTGATAACCCAGAAGAAGTCAGCATTGCCTTTTACCCCACTGAAAACACCTTACTGGATAAACTCAGCAACGAACGTAGAGTGCGCTTACTGCAGCAATTCACCAAAGGCCTATATGGCATTTATTTAGAAAATAATCAGCTAATTTTCAGTGACTTGAGAATGGGAGTTGAAGGGTTTTACGTGTTTTCTTTTGTTATTGCTAAACAGTCGCAACAAACTCTGGAATTTGCCGATTTTAAACAGCTGGAACGGCGCCCACCGCTATCACGCGCCAGCAAGTTGTTTGAGCGCATCACCGATCCTAGCATCAAATTAAACTTTCAAAGCGACATACAGCCCGACTAAGGCCATAACACGATAATGACGGGGTTACTCTTCAGAGCCACTTTGCTTGGTTTTACAGCCTCGCTTGGCATTGGTAAAAGCAATCCCTAAGGCCACACCAATGGCAATGCCAACTCCGACGTTATCAAACAGGGCTTCACCAAAGACAACCCCCAAAGCCACGCCAACCGCTATCCATGTCCCCTTTTGTTTGTTATTCGACATCCTACCTCACTTACTCATTTAACCTATCGAGTTATACTCAATGAACTTGTTGATGTGCTCGGTTCTCTACCTGCCTATAACCAAGCGAAGATAACGGCTTTGTTGCTATTGTAAAACCGCACTAGGTCACTATAGCCTAATTTACAACCAGCGTCTTGCAGCCCCAAACACAACCGCGCCTTATTCAACGCAAACGTTGTTGCCTAAGATTTATTTAGGCAATAAACAACACTTCGGCTAGACTTATAATAATCAATAAATTCAAAGCAATATACGAGTAATCAACGATGGAAACGATAACCTTACTCGGTACCTTACTGGGCGGCATAGGCATCTTTTTAGTTGCCATAAACATGATGACCGATGGCCTAAAGCTCGCTGCAGGTGAGTCGTTACGTCATGTTTTAGCAACATGGACTAAAACACCACAGCGCGGAGTCGCAGCGGGGTTTTGCATGACCGCCTTGGTGCAGTCTTCCAGTGCCGTTACGGTGGCCTCACTGGGGTTTGTTAACGCTGGTCTTATTACCATGTACCAAGCCTTAGGGGTGGTGTATGGCGCCAATGTTGGCACCACCATTACCGGCTGGTTAGTGGCGGCAGTGGGGTTTAAATTCAATATTCAAGCCATTGCTTTGCCCCTAATTGGCTTCGGCGCATTACTAAAATTACTACGGCCGCAAACGCGCTTGGCAGCCACTGGTATTGCTTTGGTGGGCTTTGGCTTATTTTTTATTGGTGTCGATGTGCTTAAAGGCGCATTTGAAAGTGTGGTCGCCACCTTTGATTTAAGTGCGCTTGAGGCCGATGGGCTGACTGGCATGGTTACCTTTTTGCTGGTCGGCATCGTAATGACCACCTTAACCCAATCATCCAGTGCTTCCATTGCCTTAACTATCACCGCAGCGGCCAGTGGTATTATTGATATTTACGCGGCAGGCGCCATGGTGATCGGTGCTAATGTGGGTACCACTTCCACCGCCATACTTGCGGCCATTGGCGCTACCTCAAATGCCAAACGCGTGGCCGCAGCCCAAGTGGTGTTTAACTTATTAACCGCAGTGATTGCTTTTGCCATCTTACCGGTGTTGTTTTACTTGATCCGGCAATTTACTGGTTTGATCAATCTTACGCCCAACCCAGCCTTATCGTTGGCCCTGTTTCACACTCTCTTTAACCTCTTAGGCGTCATTATTATTTTCCCTGTGAACCAGTACCTTGCTAACTTTTTAATGAAGCGTTTTTGTAGTGCCGAAGAAAACGCCTCGCGACCGCGTTTTTTAGACAAAACCATCGCTGCCACACCTTCTCTGGCAACTAATGCACTGCTGTTAGAATTAAAACTGGTGGCAGATAAACTGCTGGCGCAATTTGATAAAACCTCGGAGCTTGGAAACCAGCACGCAATCGAGCAAGAGATAAAAGTGCTGCAGTCACTATGTCAGCAAATCAGTAACTTTATTGTTAGCGTTGAACAGGCGGCTTTATCACAACATACCACCGCTTTGTTGGCTAAGCTGATGCGGGTTGAACACTATTTATTTACTTGCTGCCATTGTGTTGAAAAGCTGGCGCGGTTAACCCCGAATAAGGCGCTGATGGGGCAGCAACAGCTGCATTCGCAATTCAGCGAGTATCAAAAACAACTGAGCCACTTTATGAAAACCAGTCTAGCAAAAGAGCTAACGGCCGCCAGCGAGTTAACCTCGGCCACTGAGCAGTTACAAAGCTTACATGACGACGTTAAAGACGATCTTATTTTGGCAGGTACCCATGCCACCTTAGCGGTAGACAAAATGGTACAAAACATTAATGCCTTAGCGGAAATGTGGCAGCTGTCGCAGCAGTGGCAAAAAGCCATGTTGCTGTTGTACCAAGTGGAGTCGCAATTAGATAACTCCCAAGCCGATGAGCTCGAGCAGCATGGTTCGCTTGAGATAAGCCGTTGACAAACAAAACGCGGATCAAAGTAACTTAACTACCCTCTGATCCGCGATTGCATTTATATCACTTAGCCGTGGCGCTTCGCGGCTTGATAAGCCGGCCTTGCTTGCACTTTTTCTAAGTATTTTTGAATATTGTGATATTGCTCTAACTTGCCGAGCTTAGCGGCCACTTCGAATAAAAACGTCATCATAATGTCGGCTGCAGTAAACTCGCTACCGGCAAAGTATTCTTGTTCAGCTAAGGTTGCATCAATATAAGCCAAGTCAACGGCAACTTCTTTGCCAATATAGCCATCCATCGGCTGATCGCCTGAGCGCGTTTCCATGCTCATTAATAAGGTGGTGATCATTGGCAGTGCCAGCGAACCTTCAGCAAAGTGTAACCACTCAAGGTAGCGGTAGTACTCTGGGGTGCCAGCTTGTGGCCGCAGTGTCGACTCTGGTGCTTGGTCAAGCAAATACTCCATGATGGCGCCCGACTCACACAAGGTGGTCTCACCATCCACTAAAATAGGTGCTTTCCCTAAAGGATGCACCGCTTTTAGGCTCTCTGGTGCTAGGCGAGTTGCGGCATCGCGCTCATGCTTTACGATGTCATGAGCCAACTCGAGCTCATTTAAGAGCCACAACACTCGAGTTGAGCGCGATTCGTTTAAATGGTGAACAGTTAACATGGTGTTTATCCTTATATCATTAATATCGTGCGGTTATACCAGCTCATCGGGGCCTAAGCGCACCACTAACTTGCCAAAGTTTTTGCCCTCAAGTAGGCCAATAAAGGCATCCACGGTATTGTCCATACCGTCAACTAAATGCTCTTTGTATTTGATTTTCCCCGCTTGTAACCAAGGCACCATGGCATCACTGAACTCTTGATAACGATGACCATAATCATCAAACACAATAAAACCTTGCATTTTAATACGCTTAACTAATAGCATCGCCATTAGAGCCGACATGCGATCTGGCCCTTCTGGTAGCTCGGTGGCATTGTATTGTGAAATGAGTCCACACACTGGAATACGAGCACTTGAGTTCAGTAGCGGCATAACTGCATCAAAGACCTTACCACCGACGTTTTCAAAATAGACATCAATCCCAGCATCACAAGCATCTGCAAGCTGCTCGGCAAAATTATCGCTGCGATGGTCGATGCAAGCATCAAAGCCCAACTCTTCGCTAGCATAACGGCACTTTTCGCTGCCACCAGCAATACCAACCACTTTACAGCCTTGCAGTTTAGCAATTTGCCCCACTAAGCTGCCTACCGCCCCGGTTGCTGCGGCCACGACTACGGTCTCACCGGCTTTGGGCTGACCAATGTCCATCAAGCCCATGTAGGCGGTTAAACCGGGCATGCCTAACACCCCTAGGCTATAAGACGGTTTTGTGATGTTATTATCAAGCTTCAACAGCTCAGAGCCATCAGACAGGCTGTAATCTTGCCACCCGGCCATGGCCAACACCCAATCGCCCTGAGCAAACTTGGGGTTATTAGACTGCTCAACACGGCAAACCGTGCCCCCGACCATAACATCACCAACGGCCACAGGCTCAGCATACGATTTGGCATCACTCATGCGGCCACGCATGTAAGGATCAAGAGATAAAAACACCGTGCGTAGCAGCACTTCGCCAGCTTTTGGTGTCGGTATGTCACGATGTTGCAGTTTGAAGTTTTCTTGGCTTGGTGCACCGTGGGGTCTAGATGCCAAGGTGAGTTGTCGGTTACTTTCTCGGGTTTGTGACTGGCTCATTATTTACTCCTTTAACGTACTGTAGACTGGCATAGCAATCCGCTTAATTAAGCGGATCGCTATTAACAGCGTTATATCAATTAGTATTGAACGCTTTACTGATTTAAAAAGGTCAGCATTTTCTCGGCCACTAACTCAGAGCTTGCGGGGTTTTGACCGCTGAAGATAAGGCCGTCTCGTACCGCAAATACACTCCAGTCTTCTACTTTTTGGTAGTCTGCGCCACGCTTAAGCAACTCATCTTCTAATAAGAAAGGGACTACCTCTGTGAGGCCAACAGCAGCTTCTTCACTGTTGGTGAATCCTGAAACCGCTTTATCTTTAACTAAATAGTCGCCAGAATCTGTTTTAACATCCATTAGTACAGCGGTCGCGTGACACACAGCACCAACGGGTTTATCCGCTGCAAGAAAGTCTTTAATCAATGAAATCGACTGTTCATTGCCAGCCAAGTCCCACAGTGGGCCATGACCGCCTGGGTAAAACACAGCATCAAACTCTGCCGCATCTACTTCACTAAGCGCTTTGGTATTGGCGATAAGCGCTTGTGCAGTATCGTCTTTATAAAAACGTTCAGTACTGGCAGTTTGAAAATCTTCGGTCTCACTGTTGGGGTCGATAGGGGCAGTACCGCCTTTAGGAGAAGCCACTGTCACTGCCATCCCGGCATCAACAAAGGCATAGTAAGGTGCGGCAAACTCTTCTGCCCAGAACCCAGTTTTATTACCGGTATCACCGAGTTCTGAATGTGATGTTACTACCATTAATACTTTCTTCGTTGCCATGATTATCACCTCTGTTTCATTAATGTTCACTACACAGACTGAGAGTTTTCTCTGTCTGTATTCGATTAACGATTAGTGTATGGGCCAAAACAAGGTCAAACAATGCAGACAAAACCTAACTCTTTGTTCAAATAATTGATACAATCAACATTCAGTAAGTGGGGAGCTAGGTATGGATATTTCGTTTGAACGCCTAAAAAGCATGGTGGTATTTGCTCAAGTGGTAGAGCAAGGTACGTTAAGTGGTGCGGCAAGGCACCTCAATTTATCTCGGGCGGTGGTGAGTTATCATATCAAAAAGCTGGAAACCCAGTTAGGCATCAAACTGCTAAACCGCTCCACCAGAACCATTTCTCTAACCCAAGCGGGCAGTGAGTATTACCAGCGTTGCCGGGTGATTGCCGAGCAAGCGGCAGCAGCCAATCAACAAATCGAAAACCATAAAAACGAGCCCGAGGGGCTGATTAAGATCACCTGCCCTGTTAATGTTGGCTTGCAGACCATAGTGCCTGCTTTAAACCAATTTCGTGCCCTATACCCCAAAATCCAGCTCGATATTATGCTCACCGATGAGGTGGTTAATATCATTAAAGCAGGCATTGATTTAGCCATTCGCGGTGCCCCTCTGCCCGATTCTGGCTTGCAAGCCACGAAACTCTCAGTATTAAAAACCTGTTTATGTGGCTCACCCGCTTATTTTGAACAACATGGTACGCCCAAACACCCTACCGACCTATACCATCATCAATGGGTGATTTATAAGCTCACTGCGGGAACACTGGAATTAACAAAGGGGTCTCGTAGTTATAGCATTAGCATGCAAGGTGGAGTAAGCACCAATAACGCAGCAGCCCGCACCGCTTTTGTTGAAGGCGGTCATGGCTTAGGGCGGATCCCGATATACGACGCCTATCCTAAAATTCAAGCCGGTACGCTGGTTTCCGTTCTCGACGATTACAGCATGAAAGACATTCATGTTTACGGCGTTTTTCCTGAAGGCAATACCAACGCTAAAAAAGTACGCTTGTTGCTGGACTTTTTAAAGGGATACTTTAAACAAAACCTGCCAGAGCCAAGTATAAATTAATCGGCTTACTCCCTTATAAAACAGTACCTCAATAGTGCTTTTAATTGGCTGTTTAAGATATACTTTTGGTTTATGGATGTAACCTAGGACCCCCATGAAGAAACTGTCAAAAGTACAACTTAAGCAACAAGCGCTAGTAATGAGTGTTGCAGATCAGATTGAAGCCGAAGCGCTGGCGGAAATTCCGGGTATGGTGCAGTGCTGGTTCGATGTGGAATACCATCTATTTCCCGGCTCGTTGCTGCTGTGTTTTCAGTTCGAAGATGACAGCGCCCTCAATGCCGCCCAGCCAGAGTTATTAAAGTGGCAAAAAAAGCTCAGCGCCGCCATGTTAAAAAAAGGCGTGATCTTAAAAGATATGCGCAAGCACTTAACCTTCACATTGCTTGGGCCTGATGATTAGAGCTGTTAATTCACGCTAATTTCATACTCCCAGACACGAGTATCCTCTACTTGAGCAATAATAGAGCAATTAACCCCCATTACAAATAATTGTATTAGTCACCTATTGTTTAACAAAGGGGGACGGTATAGAATCGCGCTCCCACATGTCGGGATATAAAATTAAAATAAGGATTTAATTCATGCTAAAAGCAACTCTTTCTGCGGCAGTACTTGCAGGCGCTTTCTTAGCGGCTCCAGCACAAGCGCAAAACATCAACCCTTGGCAACAATGTGGTATCGGCGCAATGATCTTTCCAGACAATGGAGCGGCAGCTGCAGTCTCAAATATTATTTGGGACCTTGGTACAACCGCTGTATCAACAAAGATCTCTTCGCAAGAATCTTGTGCTGGTGCAAATGTAAAAACAGCGATGTTTATTCAACAAACGTTCCCGGTTCTTGAACAAGAAATTGCTCAGGGTGAAGGTGAGTACGTTGCAGCTATGCTAAACGTACGTGGCTGTGATGCGACTGCACACGCAGATATTGTGACAGCGATCCGTAATGATTACGCACAAAAACCAGCGACTGACGCACAATCGCTGTACAACATTGTTGAAAGCAAAGTAACTAGCCAATTTGCTGCTAATTGCTCTGTCATCTAAGCAATCGAAGTGGGCATAACTGCCCACTTATGCTCCAGCTATGCTGCGACTATTCCTATTAACAGCCTTATGCTTACTGGTTCACACTACCAGTTGGGCTAAACCTGACTATACA
Organism: Pseudoalteromonas 'SMAR'; assembly: GCF_048515945.1. Classification (NCBI taxonomy): domain Bacteria; kingdom Pseudomonadati; phylum Pseudomonadota; class Gammaproteobacteria; order Alteromonadales; family Pseudoalteromonadaceae; genus Pseudoalteromonas; species Pseudoalteromonas 'SMAR'. The sequence continues at coordinate 31,843 of NZ_JBLWMW010000006.1, read as the reverse complement.
CAGCTTGCCAAACACCCTACTTGGTTAAAGTTAGGCCACTATAAAGCCCCTTTATTCAATAAAAGTTACGTTACCAGCGATCACTTTTTCCTTGCAGAGAATGGCCATACCAACCCCCACGCAGAATTACTTGCAACGGTTGCCGAGTTTAATCAACACCCCGAGAGCCAGTGTCGTTTCCCGGCTAGATACCAATGGCTTAATGCACAGGGGGTAACATTTACTTCAGCTAAGTCGGCATGCCCTGATTTGACACAGTGGCGAGACGCACAGAAAATACAGTCTGTCAGTTTAGTTTTTGCCTCAGGGTACATGAGTAACCCGGCTTCTTTGTATGGCCACATGTTGTTGAAATTAAACCGCGCCACAGAAACACACAGCAAGCTTCTTGATTACAGTATAAATTATGGCGCTTTAGTCCCTGACAATGAAAATGGTTTGGTGTACATCGCCAAAGGCTTATTTGGTGGCTATCAGGCAGGCTTTTCCGATCAGCTATTTTATCGTCATCGCCATAATTATGGTGAAGTTGAGCTAAGGGATTTATGGGAGTATCAGCTCAATCTTACAGATACTGAAGTACAGTTAATTAGTAACCATATTTGGGAGCTGATGGGAACAGACTATACTTATTATTTTGCTGATGAAAACTGTGCCTATCACATCGCCCGAGTCATTGAATTGGTGGTCGGAGATAAGCTCACACCAGACCTATCACCTTGGGTGATCCCAGTCACTATTTTTTCCAATTTAGCTCAAAGCCAACATAATGGTGAGTCATTAATTAAAAAAGTACAGTTCACACCATCAAGAAGTAGCGCTTTTTATCAACTACAGCAACAGCTAAGCCCAAAAGAACGCGAGTTCGCCCAACGCATATATGCACAAAAATCGCTACTAGAAAGCGCAGAGTTTAACTCATTGCCACTTAGCAGCAAAAAAAGAATCATTGAAGTTTTATTTGAGTTTGTACAGTTACAGCAGCTAAAAAAGCACCGACCAGAGCATAATCAAACGTTAAAAAAAGCGCTCATTAAATCACGATTGGCACTGCCTCCAGGTAACGAGCTTAGCGCTGAGCAATATCAGCAAAGCGCCCCACATAAGGCACAAAAGCCATCAAGCTATTCACTTTCGGGAGCATCGACGAATCATACAGAATTCGCCAAAGCAGGCTTTAGGCTGAGTTATTTCGACTCCTTAGCCAGTGATATTGCCAGAGTGCCTTTTTCTAATTTAGAAATGCTTGATGTCGAAGTCGCGATAAAAGACTCTACACTCTACTTAGATAAGCTTCATATTCTTGATTTAGAGTCATTTAACCCAGCTTACACTGATTGGCCTAATGATGGCGGCTGGGCTTGGCAGCTAAGTGCCGGCTTTGAACGCGATAGAGCAAGCTGTAACCACTGCAGCAATACTTTTATTGCTGGCGGTGTCGGCAAATCACTGCTTCTCAACAACGACAAAACCCTCTTTTATGGCTTTGTAAATGGTTACATGGGAGAGCTTGCCAACACTTCACATCACCTTGAGGGAAGCGTAGAAGTTGGAGTGCTCACTGATGTTTATCGTGGAGTAAAGCTAAGAGCGAGCATTGAACGTTCATACGAACGTGCAACCTTAGATAAAAAAGTTGAAGTTGTTATGCCAATACATCAAGACTTAGATATTCGCTTTGCTTATCAGCGCAAACAACAAACGCTTTGGCAATTAAAGGTTAACTACTACTGGGATTAAAAGTATAGATTCATTCTGTTGAACACTAAAAGTTCACCTTGGGTGGCCTGGTATCTAGTATATCGCCGCGGGCCGATTCCATCCTTGCCCTTTTTGCAGTAAGCTTGTAGCCATGTTCTTAACCCAAACAAAAGGTAACCGCGTTGAGCAAGAGAATAGAGCCTGAACTGCCTAGTATTATGCCCGATATCGATCAGGTTGAAGCCTACAAGCAGTCTACTGGCGCAGCGAATAATAAAGCGTCGGCAGCACAACCCGACAGCACCACAAAAACAGCACCGGCCAAATCAACCGGGATCACCACTTGGTTGGGGGCGGTTGCCATCATTGCCCTTGCTGCGGGCAGTTATGGTTTGTACCAACAAAATCAAGCGACTAAAGCACAACTGTTCGCCTCTGAACAGCGAATTGCTGAGCTTGAGCGCACCCTTTCTGCCACCGGCGAAGAAATGGGTGAATCGGCAGGAGCTATGCGAGCTAAGCTCTCTGAATTAACCGAGAAAACCGATGAACTGTGGAGCCAGATGGATAAACTATGGGCCTCGGCATGGCGTCGTAACCAGTCTGAAATTAAAGAGTTACAAAAGCAAACCAACAATATTGCCAGCACCCAACAACAGCAAGGCGACACGCAATCGGATGTCGCTGCCACCGTGCAAACCCTGTCGCAGGCGCAGAATGAAATCACTTTAAAAATGTCGTTAATGCAAGAGCAAGTAGAAACCGCTCAAACTCTAAAAAGCCAGCTGGCCTCTTTAAACGAAGACCTAGACAAGCTTAAAGCACAATCGCAGGAGCGCAGTGCACAACAAGTTGAGATAGGCAGTAGCATGGCGCAGCTAGAAATGACGCAAAACGCCTTAACCGAAAAAGTAGAACGTTTAGAGCGTCAACTATCAAGCACCGCCAAGGTTGGGCAAAACCTGAACTAGCGCAGCGCTGTTACGCCACAGATAATGACTTAAATCTTATTCCGCCATACCGTAAAACGACTCAGTTGAGTCGCTTTACGGCAAACGGCTTCTAGTTGTGTAACCACCTCGCGGTTGTTCATCACCGCAGCCAAAATAACTCTTGAAAAATACGCAGTTGCCCCACATTATGGCTTACCTTTGCGTTTTTCATTTTCGAGTTATGACATCCTCTAACACCTTTATGTCAAAGTTAACTGCACTGGTTGAAGCGCAGTTTTTTCAAAACTTTTTAATCGCTGTGATTTTATTTAATGCGATAACCTTAGGCTTAGAAACCACCCAGTTTGGTAAAGACAATGCCTCTATATTGCATAAAATCGACCTCGTGGTATTGGTTATTTTTAGCCTAGAACTGTTATTAAAACTGATTGTCTATCGATTCAGGTTCTTTAAGTCGGGTTGGAATTGCTTCGACTTTATTATTGTTGCCATTTCGTGGGCGCCGTCGAGCGGTGCACTTTCGGTACTACGTGCCTTTCGGATTTTACGGGTGTTACGGCTATTCTCTGTGGTGCCACAAATGCGCAGAGTCATTGGTGCTCTTGGCCACTCGCTACCAGGCATGGCCTCGGTAGTTGGGGTGCTGGGGATCGTGTTCTATGTTTCGGCGGTACTCACCACTAAGCTGTTTGGCCAACACCCCGACCCCAACATGCAAGAGTGGTTTGGCAGCATCAGTGCCTCTGCTTACACCCTCTTTCAGGTAATGACCTTAGAGAGCTGGTCAATGGGCATTGTGCGCCCGACCATGGAGCTGTTCCCGCACTCGTGGCTATTTTTTGTGCCATTTATTATTATCACCAGCTTTGCGGTGCTTAACTTATTTATTGGTATTATTGTCGATGCCATGCAAACCATGCATGAGGAAGAGGGCAAACCCGACCAAGTGTTTGTTACTCGGCAAGACATTGCTCGAGTCGAAGCCAAGCTCGATGAGTTACTTAAACGCGAGCAGCAATAACAGCACAGAAGAGAAGTCGCGCAGTTGCGGCTTCTTATTCGCTCAGCAATACACGCCTTGCTCGCCAACAATTGAAATATCACGTAAAATAAGTCATTCCCTTTTTGTATTTATGTCACATCACCATTAGGCTTAGTACATATCCATTTTTACTCTGGCAATTTCGCCATTGAGTATTTCTTGCTTGAAGGCAACTATGAAAAAAACATTTGAACTTACTCACCCTAAAATTAAACTCGCAAGACGTGTTGACGCCGTTAAGCATGAGCTTAAAAAGTACTTAAAGCGTGAGCGCAATAAAACCTTACCAGCTGGCGCTGATTACTGGGACTTTGATTGCAAGTTTGGCAACACAGAAGCCGAAGCCGAACCGGTGCACGTATCGCAGCTTAATAAATTGATTGATAAAACCCAGCAAGAAGAACGCACCAGTTTCTATGTTGAAATTTTAGCTAAACCAGCGGTAAGACAAAGCAACCTTGGCGCTGATGACGAGGCTGACGAAGAATAAATCCAGCCTAGCTTCTTCTGGCCTCAATGACGCTACCTGTAGCAAATGGCATTGGGGCTAGCTTTTAGCAAACAACGCCACTGTAAAATTAAACGAGTACTCTACCTCCCCTTGCTGATATTGGTTGCTACAAAGCACCAAACAAATAAATACCATTACATTTTATAAATATTTTTTGCGCTTTTTTACTTGCTCAGGCGCGCAGTACCATGAACAATAGTTACAGTACATTTAACTCATCACTTCCTCTGTTGTAATGGAAGATAACTAGTCATTATTAGTAGGGATCCCCTGTGAATAAACAAATACCTCATCAAATTAAAACCATGGCTTTGGCATTAGGCACTTGTGCTTTTTTAAGCGCGTGTGCCACCACCTCTTCACAAGTGATAGAAACACCGAAAGTGGCAAGTTACAACACCCAATATACAGGAGAGAAAAGTAAGCTTGTGGTGGGTAACTTTGTCAACCGTTCAAGCTTCCAAAATGGTATTTTTTCAAGCGGTGAAGACAAGCTTGGCAACCAAGCCAAAACCACCTTGATGAGTCACTTGCAGCAAACTAACCGCTTTCGAATATTAGATAGAGCCAACCTAGAGCTACTGGCACAAGAAGCACAACACGCTGGTACCACACAAAGTATTGCCGGTGCTAAGTATGTTGTTACTGGTGATGTTACCGAGTTTGGTCGTAAAGCCATTGGCGACAAACAGCTATTTGGCATTTTGGGCAAAGGCAAGTCGCAAATAGCTTATGCCAAAGTCACCCTGAATGTGGTGGATGTCAGTACCTCAGAGGTGGTTTACTCCGTTCAAGGTGCTGGCGAATATAGCCTGTCTGAACGTGAAGTGATCGGTTTTGGCAGCACAGCAAGTTATGACTCAACTCTCAATGGTAAAGTGCTCGATTTAGCTATAAGAGAGGTAGTAAATAAATTAGTGAACGGTCTTGAGACTGGCGCGTGGACAAACTAAGGGTAAGCATGAAAAAGTCCCCTTTGGTCCTGTTAGCCATTATGGTTTTAGCTGGCTGTGAAACCACAGCCCCGCTTTACTATCATGGTCAATATAACACCGCAGTGTATAGTTACTTTAAAGCAGAAGATGTCACCCTCAAAGAGCAAATTGGGGTGTTGCAAGAGCTCATTGAAACCGCTGCAGCAAACAACAAACACGTAGCGCCGGGGGTGCATGCTCATTTAGGGATGCTTTATTTTGAAACCGGTAATGCCACCTTGGGTAAACAACATTTTGAAACAGAAATGGCATTATTTCCCGAGTCCAAACACTACCTCACGTTTTTATTAAAGTCTGCCGGAGTGTAATATGCGCCAAATACTGTTAACTCTCCTGCTCGCGGTACTATTATTGGCTGCCGGTTGTGTTAGTACGCCAGAAGGCCAAGATTACTCTGAGTTTCGGGCTGCAGATCCGCATTCTATTCTGGTTTTGCCTCCGATTAATAACACCCCAGAAGTAATTGCTCCTTATAGTTTAATGTCACAAATATACCGCCCTATTGCGGAATCAGGCTACTACGTATTCCCAGCAGCGGTAGTGGCACAAACCTTTAAAAACAATGGTCTTACGGTGGCTAGCGATACCCATGCCGTACCAGTGGCTAAGCTGCATGAAATATTTGCTGCTGATGCCGCGCTTTATATCACCATCGAAGAATATGGCACCAGCTATGTGGTGATTTCGAGCGAAACCAGAGTCACCGCCTCCGCTACACTCGTTGATCTTAGGTCTGGCACAGTGCTATGGCAAGGTAAAGCCACAGCTTCATCTGCTGAAACCCAAGATAATAGTGATAGTGGATTGCTTGGTATGCTCGTTGAAGCAGCCCTAACGCAAGTGCTGGAAAGCGTTTCCGATAAAGGCTTTGATATTGCTGCCATTACGGCCAACCGACTGCTCTCATCAGAAGCGTATAACGGCTTACTTCACGGCCCACGTTCACCCAAATATGGTCAGCCTGCGAAAAGTGAAAAAGCCAAATAACCTATTTAAGCTGTTGTTTACTCATGTATGCAACAGCTTTTCTTCACGTTTCTCTAAACAATAAAAAGCCACACACCTGCTCTACTCAATCCGCAACATGACCGCCTTGTTTTAATAAAAAAACTCACCGGGGGTTTAAATCTCAGAGGCCATCCCAAGGTCTTAATGTAAGCGAACAAAGCGAAAAAGGAGTGCGATTATGAAGACCTTAATTATTGGTGCTAGCGGTCAAATCGGTAAAATGACCACCGAAAAAATGCTTAAAAAGGGGCACGATGTGGTGGCATTGGTACGCGACAAAACTAAGCTTGCCGATATCAACTCAGAACAGCTCCGCATTGTTGAACAAGACTTAGAGGGCGATTTTAGCGCCGCTTTTGATAACGTTGAGCAAGTGATTTTTAGCGCCGGCTCTAGCGCCAGCACAGGCCCAGATAAAACCTTATTGATTGATTTATGGGCTGCGGTTAAAGCCATTGATTACGCCGTAAAAGCCGGTGTAAAACACTTTATTATGGTCAGCTCCATTGGCGCCGACAACCCAGATCAAATAGAGGGCGACATCAAGCCCTACTTGGTGGCCAAACACATGGCCGACCAACACCTGCAACAGAGTATTTTAAACTATACCCTAGTACGCCCTGGCAGCTTGCAAAATGAGCCGGCTACCGGTGGCTATACCACAACCTGGCCAGAGCAAAGAGAGCAGGCAGTAATTAACCGTGAAAACGTCGCTGAGGCACTGGTGTATTTAGCTGAGCAACATCCAGAAAACCTCACCTTTGAGCTTTTTAACGGCGAGCAGCCCATCGAACAAGCTCTCGCAAAGTAAACCAATGCAACTCCCAAGGCGCTTGCCTTGGGAGCCTTACGCTCCCTCAGCCCTACTCTTTTACCAAGGCCACCTTGTCAGTTTGCTCAACAGGCGTTGCAGCTGGGTACTTATTCGCATGCCTGATGCTTTCAAGGTCATTAAAACGCACGCCATGCTCGGCCATAATCGGGTGTATTTTTTTACTGATCCACTGGCGAATATAAAAGGGTTGATTAGGCACAAAATGATGAATGGTGTGAGTACGACCAAAATCAAAACAAAACAGCTGAAAGGGCAAAAACCAGCGGCTAGTAAGCACATGCGTTTGCTCTAACACATTACTCACACCACCGTAATAATGCATTGAAGAGGTGATCAGGTTCAAAGAGGTTGAACGAATCATATTGGGCACAATCAGCACCACCATTAAAAACTCAGCCAGCGCCAGTAATTCGGCTCCCCACTGTGGCACAGCAAAAGGGTGCAGCCACTGCAGTGCATGATAAGCAATCACGCCATACAAGATGGCAAAATACGCCGTGGTGATTGGAAAACCAGCATTAAAGACCTGTAAAAAGCGAAAGCCACGAATTTCTTGACTAAAACGCTTCGCGTTTATTAATAAGCCGAGCAGCCCATCAACAATGACCAGCCCCCGTAACCAAGGCGACTTAATGCCATTACCCACTAAGCGCTCTTCTAAATCTTGCTCGGTTCCAGAGACTTTATGGTGGTGCAGGTGTATTTTCCTGCGATACCAAGGGTTCACCGTATTTGGCCGCATTAACCACACCACCAGCATCATAACATTATGGATAAATGGCCGATGACTGAAATACTGTTTATGGATAAGGTCGTGCTCAAGTTCATGAGAAACGGAAGTGATCAAAGCCGCTAAAATAATACATAACCAAGCCGGAATAAGCGCAAAATAGTACAGCGCAGCCACACCAATCAATGCGCCAAACGACACCAGCAAGATCACCATGGCAATGCCATTTTGCCAATCTAATATAGGGTAACGTGCCCTAAGCGCTTGCTCTTCTGCTTTAATCGCGGTCACTATCGCTTTTATGTTGTGCTTTGCGGTTACTGTCGACATGACTTACTTTACTCACTTAATGATAGTAAAAGCATATCGTAAAGCGCCCGCACACTCGAGCAAATGCGCTAGAAAAAATAAAGCGCACACCTGGTTGCCTGTGCGCTCAGTAATATAAGCCAGCCTGTAGCAGCGACTTTATATCGCAACCGCTTGCCACAGCCAGACTCAAATTACTACTGGTTATCATCCAGCTCGTATTGTTTCAAAATGGCTAGCATGTTTTCTGGGATCGGGGCCTTTTGCCCTGTTTTCATATTAAACATCACCACGTTGGCATACCCCGTTGTGCAAATCGCTTGCTGCGACTCACTATATGCCTCATAGCGCATAGTAAAACGGTCTTCTTTAATATCGGTAATGTACGAGCCAATATGTAAGGTATCTGGAAACGTCACCGGGCGTTTGTACTGCGCATAAGTATCGCGCAACACTGGGCTATGCGTGGGCTCTGATAAAACAGAAAGTAACCCTGTTTGGGTTAAAAAATCGATTCGCGCGGTTTCAAAATAACGAAAGTACGAGACATTATTGACGTGCCCTAAGGCATCCATTTCGCCCCACACCACGTTAATTTTGGTGGTAATTGCAAACTTGTCGAAAAATTCCTGCATGATGTTGCCTTTAATTTTGGTTATAGACTTTGAGAGTAACAACTCATCGTACCAGCAACAAGCGCTATGCGATAAGCCTAAGTGAGTAACATTGAGCGCTCAATGTACTTCCCTTGAATGAAATGAGCCACATGCGCCAAAGCGCAGACAATTAAAGTGAGCCACAAGGCAGTCAAAGTAATAAAGCCAGCGCCAAAAAAGTTACATAGCAACTGAAGAAACAAAAAATTGACACCCCAGAAAGATAGCCACCAAGCTCGAAGAAGCATGATTTTTTCAATATTTTCAATACCTAACAAATAACATAAAACATATGCAAGCTTGGTTTGAAAAATGCATCTGAAAGAAAATCGGAATGTAACTTAGCGATGTCAACAGTATGAATAAAAGCGCAAACACAGTGTATGTTTTAAGCGGCTACGCCAAATGCTCTGTTACCGAACAGGGCAAGTACAAACCCGGCAACAAACACTCCATCGGCCTACTAACAACCGATGAAAATTATCAAAATAACATCAGTAAGCTGAAGAGTTTTATTAAAAACCTCGGCTGGGAATCCATCACCTTCTGCATGGTTGAAGAGGTCAACGACATCAGCACTTTGTCGAACGACGTGCTGATATCCAGCTTTCTTCGGGCCCAGAAAAATGGCCAGTCATTGGTGGTCAATGACCTGCCAATTACTGTGCATTAAGTAATAAATAAAACTGGGTAGGAGCGGCTTTACGGCGCACTCTCTAATCGAGAGGTTATGACACCTGAAATGATAGACACTCATTTAAGATGAAGAGGGCTTTATCTACCATCTTTTAGCAACTTAATTGAGCTTTACTTGGTTTCATTTAGCGTTCCTCAATTGAAACCAAGTAAAACTCACTGCCTTCACCTTCAGTAAAAGAGCAAGATAAAACCAAGACCCCTTCTTGTACAACTAATGCCTTAGTGTCTTCAGCCCACTGAACAAAGTCTTCCATGGAGCATTGTGGGTCTTGTAAACTATATGTTTTATTTGCCAGCATTGATGAAATTACGCCAGGGTTTTGAGTTAGGTACTCATTTAACGCTTCTTTACTCTCTAGAACCTTGTACCCTGCTACACACCCTTCAAGACAATACAGCAACTCTCCAAAGTCAATCTCAACCATGGTGGCACTTTCAACGATATCGATGAGTCGGTAAATCAGTTCATCAGGGAATGTACTATCAAAGCGCTCTACGACAAGCTGATATAGTTCGTCTATTTCTTCTTTCAAAAATGGAACCCACTCTCTTGCCACCAATGTCACCTTGCTTAAACTTTACTTTCCAACGTACTTAAACTCCCACACACCACCCTGTAGTTCGGAACCTGTTCGGCTCCTCTTGGTGCTGGTGAGCGGCTTATTGTCTTCATCCACAAACATCGCCTTCTCAAACGTTACTTTTACGATACCTGCTTCGTAACCAAGCTCTTCCATTTGTTCATCCACAACTGCTTGCAGCTCATCTCTGCGTTTGTCCAGTAAGTGTTCACTTCTGTGAGTTACAGCCACTAGGTAGTTCGTTTCCGTGCGGTGGCCCGGCGGAGAAAAAATGCAAACAGCAGAAAGTCTCAGAGCATCAGCTATAAGCCCTTTTAAACCGATGTGACGTTTGAACTCAACAAGATGTCTAACCTTTTTACTTTTTTTAGAGCGGATCACCATGTCCACTTTACCTTTGCCTAAAAGTCTAGAGTTGTAACTTGAATCCTCTACTTCCAAATCAACTTCGTCAATAAGCTCCCCAACTGTTGTCTCCATTGAAAATGTGAAAATCTTAAAATGATCATGTACTTTCTCAGCGACTTTTACGCTAAGGAAATATTCTGGGAGGTCGTTGATTGACTTACCAGTGAGCTTGAATGCTTCAGCAGAACTTTCACTAAGGGCAGATGCAAGTACCTTGCGAATTGATCTCATAAATACTCCTTTTTTAACAGAGGTTGCAGGGTTATGACTTTACTAATAAATACACTCAGCAGAAACAGCCTATGTTGCTTGAGAACCCTAAAAATTTAATAAGTGTAATTAGCGAGGGGACTGTCACTATTAATAACAAGCAGCTTTGATTGTCTCCTTACAAAAACAATATAAACTTTTTAAGTTCATTGCACTATACCTGATAATAATATTAATGTTCTATTGACTCCTCATAATTAAGTATTTCAACGAAAGATAAGACCCTACTTTTAAGGCCTATGCAAAATTGGCCGAAAACTTTTTTAAAAAGACTTTTAATCGCTCATAAAACCAGCAAAAAGACAATCAAGATCGCTTGCGATCAATTGCTAATTCCTCAATTTTCTCATACTATCAATTTGTTCATATACAGAGATTAAACATGGCCGATGATATTTTGACCATTCAAGAGGTCGCAACCTACTTAAAGCTAAATGAAAAGACGGCATATCGTCTTGCAAGTGAAGGCAAATTGCCTGGTTTTAAAGTGGGTGGTAGTTGGCGCTTTAAGCGCGTAGATTTGGAAAAGTGGATTGAAGAACAAAAGAGTCCTCAACCAAAAGAATAAATAAGGATGTTATATGATCCCTAGTTATCAAGAATTCATGCGCCCCTTTCTCGAAATTGCTCATCAAGCTGATGGCAAAGAAGTTAGATTACGCGATGTGATAAATCAGTTAGCTGATAAGTTCTGTCTAACTGAAGCTGAACGTGAAGAGACACTGCCAAGCGGCAGACAATCTATTCTTGATAACCGTGTTGGTTGGGCTAGGACTTACCTAACCAAAGCAGGCTTGCTTGAAACCACACGACGAGCACATTTTGTGATCACCGCTCGTGGTATATCTGCTTTGCAAGATCCCAGTGTTAAAATTGACAATGACTATCTAAAGCAATTTGACGAATTTGTAGCATTTAAGCAAAAGACAAATGAATCTGATACGCCTAGCGTTGACGTAGAGTCAGACAAAGACATCACCCCGGATGAAGCGCTAAGAGCTGCTTACAAAAAGATTAACGATGCATTAGCGCAAGATATTCTCGATAGAACCCGTAAAGTCACGCCTGCCTTTTTTGAAGATTTACTGATAGAGCTTCTCGTTGCTATGGGCTATGGCGGTACAGGTGAAGGTGCTGCCCATGCATTAGGAAAGACTGGCGACAATGGTGTAGACGGCGTAATAGACCAAGATCCACTTGGTGTTGATCAAATCTATATCCAAGCCAAGCGTTATGCCGAAGGCAATAACGTAAGTGCTGGAGACATCCGAGATTTCTTTGGTGCTTTGAACCTCAAAAAAGCACAGAAAGGAATTTTTATAACCACCTCCGACTTCACTGCATCAGCCATCGAGACTGCGCAAAACTTAGGTACTCGCATTGTGCTTATTAATGGCACTGAATTAGCGAAGCTAATGCTGCGATATAACATCGGTAGCCGTGACGAACAGGTGTTACACCTGAAGAAAATAGACGAAGAATTTTTTGAAGGCTAACAGGTGAAAATAACTCAATCTGAATTGCAAGATTATCTCTTAAAAGCTACAGGTCTAATACGTGGCAGTAATAACGCCTACGAAGTCAAAGAATACATCTTCGCCATGTTATTTTTAAAGCGCTGCAACGATACATTTCAAGCACGTCAAGAAGAAATCATAAAAGAACAATTGTTAAATGGCACCAGCCAAAAAGAAGCAGAGGAAATCGCAGAAAACGAGATGTCGTACAGAAGCTTATTTTTTGTGCCACCGACCTCTCGCTGGAACTATCTTGTCAATCAAGCTCATAAAAATATTGGCAACTACCTAAATGAAGCGCTTGGTGGATTAGAAAAATGTAATTGCTCACTAAAAGGTATTTTTAGCTCTATCGACTTCAACCGTAAAATTTACGGAGGTTCGAAGAATGACTCCAGTTTACGAGAACTTATTAACCATTTTACTGCACTAGATTTATCTGATCGTAACAAAGAAGCTCAAGAACTATTGCACAAATCCTATGAATATCTAATTAGTGTCTTTGCAGAAACTGCGGGCAAGAAAGGAGGTGAATTTTTCACACCAAGACCTGTAACAAAATTAATGGCGGGGATAATAAAACCAAATGAAACTCATAAGGTTTACGATCCTTGCTGTGGTTCTGGCGGCATGTTTATCGCATCCAAAGAGTACATAGATCTGCATGGTGGCGATGGACGCGCACTTGCTTGCTACGGGCAAGACATTAATAGAACAACTTGGTCATTAGCCAGAATGAATATGTTACTACATGGCTTAAGTAACTGTACGTTAGAGCAGAAAGATTCTCTATACCATTCACAACGTGCAGTGTGCAATGGTGAAGTTATAAAGTTTGATCGTATTCTTTCTAATCCGCCCTTTTCAATGAAATATGATCAAACTTCATCGGGCCCTCGAATAGCTGACTTAGTGTTCATTCAGCACATGATTGATGCATGTTCTGATGAAGGAAAAGTCGCGACTATAACTTCTCTAGGTGCATTGTTTCGAGGCGGAGAAGAGCTAAATATCAGAAAAAGTATTGTTAACGATGACTTACTTGAAGCAGTAATTTCTCTACCAGCAAATTTATTTTACGGTACTGGTATTCCTGCTGCGGTACTTATTTTCAATAAAAATAAAGAAGCCGCTAAAAGAAACAAAACGATTTTTATCGATGCAAGTCATGACTTTTTAAAAGACAAAAATATAAACCGGTTAAGAGAAGAAGACTTATCTAAGATAATCCATGCCTATGATGAGTTTAAAGACCTAGGCTGTTACGCAAAATTAGTCGTTCTAGATGATATTCGCAAAAAAAACTATGACTTAACGACCAAAAGATACGTAGATAATTCTCCTGTTTTAAAAAAAATAAATGAACTTAACAAGCACCACCAATCTTTTGAAGAATATGGATTTTCTCAAGAACACCCTAACTGTATAGTTCGCTCTATTAGCACACCGAATAATACACCTAAAGATAATTCAATAGTAATTAGAAGGCTCATCCTGGGTAAAAAAGACTATTTCAAGCACCATGAGATAGATGCAAAGCGAAGACATGATTATTTCGAAATAGAGTTTGACGACACTATCGTTTCAAGCATATATGTAGAGCTATTTTTTGAATCTGAGTTAGGAAAGTTAACGTTACTAAACCTCCCTAGTGGTAGCTATTCATATAGGTTAACAAAGCAAGATATTGAAAGCTTAACAATTTATCTTCCATCACAAGAGGAACAAGAGAAGATTCTCATCTTGGCTAAAAAACTTGATGTTGCTAGAGAGCAGCTAGCTGGCTACAAAAGAGATCTACTTACTAAGCCATCGCTATATCAGGAAGTTGAATCGAGAACGGATGACTTTGTATATGAACTCTCTTCATTGGATGAAGTTAGCAGAGTTAAGCAACTCATTAAAATAAACGAAACGCAGCGAATTGAATTCAAACAAACTTTTTTCGCCAATGCCGATGATTTAGGTCAAGAGTTCAGTAAGGGCGACAAAGAATACAAGAAAAATTGTAAAGCAGAGCAATATAAAATCATTAAAAATATAGCAACCTTTTTAAACACAGATGGAGGCACACTATTGATTGGTGTGACTGATGATAGCCAGGTCTGCGGTATTGAAATGGAAATGCAGCATATCAAAGAAGTTAAAGCGGAAGGCTATATTAAGCGCCTTGCTGAACTTGTAGCAAATTTGATTGGCGAAAGTAATAATAAGTGGGTTGAATACTCTGCCGTTGAAGTTGATGAAAAAACTATTATCGTAATTGATTGCCAACCAGCTACAAAGCCAGTTTTAATCCCTACCAAAAATAGTGATGGGAAAATTCAAAGCAAACCAACTGAGTTTATTATTAGGCAAGGAACCGCGTCTAAAACTCTTTACGGTTATGAACTGTTAGAATACATAGAATCACATTTTAAGAAGTAAACTTATGCCATTAACCTTAACACAACTAGAAAGACATCTATTCAACGCTGCTGACATATTGCGCGGCAAGATGGATGCATCAGAATTTAAAGAATACATTTTTGGCATGCTGTTTCTTAAGCGCTGCTCAGATATTTTTGAAGAGCGACGTGAAGAAGTCATAAAAGCCCAAAAAGAAAAAGGTAAAAGCCAAGCAGAAGCCGAGAAAATTGCAGAAACCAAGCTGTGGTATAAAAGCTCATTCTACGTGCCACCAACTTCTCGCTGGAGTTACCTTGTTAACGAAGCACATAAAAATGTTGGTAACTTTTTAAATGAAGCGCTTGGTGGCTTAGAGCAAGGCAATAGCTCTCTGCAAGATGTTCTAGAGTACATCGACTTTAATCGTAAAATTGGTAAAAGCTCGATGCCAGATCGTAAATTACGTGAGCTGATCACACACTTCAATAAGCACAGGCTACGCAATGATGACTTTGAGTTCCCTGACTTACTTGGTGCGGCCTATGAGTATTTAATCGGCGACTTTGCTGATTCTGCCGGTAAAAAAGGCGGTGAGTTCTACACCCCTCGTTCCGTTGTACGTTTGATGGTTCGATTAATGAAACCAGAGCAACACCATAAAGTCTATGATCCTTGCTGTGGCTCTGGCGGTATGCTTATTGCGTCTAAAGAATATATTGATGAACAAGGTGGTGATGGCGCTCGCCTAGATTGTTACGGCCAAGAAGCTGCTGGCACTGTTTGGTCAATTGCCAAAATGAATATGTTGCTACATGGTTTAACCAGTAACAGCTTAGAGAACGATGACACGCTAGAACACCCTCAGCATACAACAGATGGCAAACTGATCCAGTTTGATCGCATTCTAACTAACCCGCCATTTTCAATTAACTTTGGCACCAAAGAAACAGATGATGATGGCCAATTTATTTATCAGCCTGATCACCCCGAACGTTTTAAATATGGCCAAGTACCTTTAGGCGCTAAAAAAGCTGACCTTATGTTTGTGCAGCATATGCTGGCGGTATGTGCTGAAGGCGGTCGAGTAGCTACCGTACTGCCTCATGGTGTGTTATTCCGTGGTGGTGAAGAGAGAGACATCCGCGCTGGCATTATTGCAGACGACCTACTTGAAGCGGTTATCGGCCTGCCACCAAATCTATTTTACGGTACAGGTATACCTGCCTGCATCATGATTTTTAGGCAACAGGTTGCTGAAGGGGCACACCAAATCAGCGGTAAGCCAAAGCATATGCAAGGCAAGGTATTGTTTATCAATGCCGATAAAGAATACTTTGAAGGCCGTGCACAAAACTATCTGATGCCTGAACATATCGAGCGTGTAGCGTCGGTTTTTGAAGCCTTTGAATCGGGCGAACTAAAAGAAGATATTCCGGGTTTTGCTTCGATAGTCACAAACAAAAAGCTAAGTGAAGAGAGTTATAACCTTAATATCCGCCGTTATGCTGACAATTCACCAGCACCAGAACCCCATGATGTTAAAGCGCATTTACTGGGCGGTATTCCAGATAGCGAAATTGCTAGTAAGCAACCTCTTTTTACCGCACAAGGTTTAAAAACAACAGACATCTTTACGCCAAAAGCAGGCCAAGCTGGTTACCAAGAATTTGTAGCAGTGATTGACTCAAAACAAACAATTAAAGCTACGATAAACAGTAACCCAAGTGTAATGACACAAGAGCAAGCAATGCGAACAGCGTTTAATACTTGGTGGGATAACCACAAATTAAGTATTACAGCCCTTGCTAAAAACAAAGAGTATGCAGCGCTACGCAAAGAGCTTATCAACAGTTTTACCGAAAGCTTGAAACCGATTGGCATGCTAAGTGATGCGCAAGTGAGTGGCATGATAGCGGCGTTCTGGTATCAACAGCGCTATGACTTTTTAACCTTAATTGCCCGTGACTCCAAAGGTGTGGTTGATGCATGGCGCACCAGCATTATTACCGCCATGGAAGACAGTAAAAGCAAATATGATCCACTAGAGCACAAACTCGTACGCTTTTTACTCGATGGCTTTTTATCTGAAGTGCAAAACTTACAGCAGCAAAAAACTGAGCTAGATGGCTCAATAAAAGCCCTTGGCGCTAAATTGCCGCAAGATGAAAATGAAGATGATGCTGAAAATGACACTGACAGTGAAACCAACGAAGTACTCTCAGTCGAAGAAATAGCGCGTATTGAAAAGCAAATTAAAGCGCAAAAGTCTGAACGTAGCAAAATTGTTAAGAACTTAAAGGCAAAAACAGAAGCTTTTGAGAGTGAGTTAAATACCAAAGTCGACGAGCTTGGCTCTGCTGAAGCCGCACAGTTAATACTCGATATCCTTTACCAAGATATGTTGACCATTGTAGAACGTTATCTGGCGGCGGAGCGGCAGCAGTTAATCGCAACGGTAGAGAATTGGTGGGATAAATATCAGGTGACATTGACGCAGATAGAGTCATCTCGAAATAAATCGGCAAAAGCACTTAATGGTTATTTATCGGGGTTGGGGTATGTCTGATTATCAATCATTGTTAAATAACATCCCTTCTGACTGGGAAACAAAGTCTATTTATGAACTAGGAACTGTTGTAAGTGGTGGCACGCCTTCAAGAGCTGTAGCACCTTTTTGGCAAGGTAATATACCTTGGCTGACACCTGGGGAAGTATCTAAACATAAGAGCAAATACATACAAACCACAGCAGAATATATTACTAATTCTGGTTTGAGCAATAGCGGTGCAAACCTACTACCGGAAGGTTCTCTTTTAGTGACATCAAGAGCAACGCTTGGCGCTAGAATCATAAATCAGTTACCGATAACGACTAACCAAGGTTTTAAATCAATAGTATTTAAAGACCCTAATGACGCTGAATATTATTACCATTTTTTCAGTCTGCTAAAAGCTGAACTAGAAAGACGCGCGTCAGGCACTACATTTTTGGAAATTTCAGGAAAAGAGTTCTCCGAAATAGATTTACCGGTTCCACCACCGATAGAACGAAATAAAATCAATGAAGTTCTAGATACTTTAGACACTCAAATCCGCGAAACTGAAGCCATTATCGCCAAATTACAACAAGTTAAACAAGGCTTGTTGCATGATCTATTAACCCGTGGTGTTGATGAAAACGGTGAGCTACGCCCAGGTTATGAAGATGCGCCTGAATTATATAAGTCCTCTGAATTGGGCTGGATTCCTGTTAACTGGACTTGTATGAATATTGGTGAAGCTATAACAAAAAAATACATAATGGAAGTTCAAGATGGAAATCATGGTGAAATACATCCTAAAACGAGTGACTTTGTAAAAGATGGTGTGCCATTTATCATGGCGAACGATATTCAAAATAATAAAATTAACTTCGATAAATGCTACCGAATCTCAGAGAAGCAATATGAATCACTTCGAATAGGTTTTTCCAAAGCAAGTGATGTATTACTCAGCCACAAAGGTACTGTAGGCCAAGTTGCAATTGTGCCAGATGACTGTGAAAAAATTATGCTAACACCACAAGTCACTTACTACAGATGTGATGCGGAACAATTAGCCCCTCAATATTTAAGTTGCTGGTTCTTAGGTTCATATTTTCAAAAAATATTAAGCGCCCTTTCTGCTCAATCAACCAGAGCATATATTGGAATTCTAGCTCAGAGAGAATTGCCTTTATTATTTCCTACAAAAAAAGAACAACTCATGATTTCTGAACGATATTCTTCAATATGTAATAGGTATGATTTTGAGTTGGCGTACCTAAAGAAGCTAAAACTCAAAAAATCAGGCTTAATGGACGATCTTCTTACCGGTAAAGTCCGTGTCACTGAATTATTAAAACAAAAACAGGCCAGTTAAAAATAATAGTTTAAAAGGAAGTACTATGGGTCCGGAATATTTACAATCAGAATTGCCCTTGATTAAACAACTGCAAACACAAGGCTGGCAGTATATTGAAGGGTGTTTAGATGATGCAGCGGTAACTGGCCGTGAGTGCTTTGCAGAGGTGCTGCAAAGCAAGGTATTACGCGAGCAGCTGGTAAACATTAATTTACGCACGTTAGAAAATGGTGAGCAAGTTAAGTGGCTTGACGAGCAAAGAGTCAACCAAGCCATTTCGGCCATTAGCCGGATTGCCGCTTCTAAATTGATGGAAGCGAATCAGAAAGCATCTGAACTGTTGACCAACGGCATTATTGTCGATGGTCTGCCTGACTGGGATGGTGGCCGCGCCCGCAGTATTCATTTTATTGACTGGGATACGCCAGAAAATAATACCTTTACGGTGATTAACCAGTTTAAAGTACAGTGCCCAGCAGGGCATGACACCAGCAAAAAGCACATTATTCCTGATCTAGTCTTACTGGTTAATGGTATACCACTTGTCGTTATCGAATGTAAAAATCCTGATAGCGCCGAGCCCATGGCAGCGGCGATTGATCAGCTGCGCCGATATTCAAACCAGCGTTTTGCCGCAGGTGAAGTTGAAGACAACGAAGGCGCTCCGCAGTTATTTAATACCAATCAGCTGATGATAGCGGCAAGCTTTGAGCAGTGTTTAGTGGGCACCATTGGCGCACGTGCTGAGTTTTACAAGCCTTGGAAAACCGTTGTTACAGCGAGCGAGCCAAGCCGATGTGAAAAAGCGTTGGCAAAAGAGCTGGAAGTAAAACAGTTATCTGCGCAGCAACGGCTTGTCGCTGGCATGTTAATGCCAGAATCACTGCTTGATATTATTCGCCACTTTATTTTATTTACCCATCAAGGTGGGCAAACCATCAAAATGGTATGTCGCTATCAACAATATCGCGGCGTGGTACGCTCTATTCATCGTTTGCTAAATGGTAAAACCCGTAAGCAAGATGGCGAGTACGATAGACGCGGCGGCATTGTATGGCATACCCAAGGTTCGGGTAAATCACTCACCATGATGTTCCTGATCCGCAAGCTGCGTACCGACGTAAAACTACGACGTTTTAAAGTGGTGATTGTGACCGACCGTAAAGACTTACAAAGCCAACTCTCAGGTACGGCCAAAATTACTGATGAGATGGTTTCGGTTGCAACCAACAATAAGTCGCTTAAAAACCTATTGAAACAACAAGGCCCCGGCATTGTATTCGCTATGATCCAAAAGTATCGCGAATCACAAGCGAAAGCGGCTGATCCATTTGAATTACTTAATGCCAGCGAAGACATTTTGGTCATGGTAGACGAAGCGCATCGTACCCAATCAGGTGACTTGCATGCTAATTTGCTTTCAGGTATTCCAAATTGTGCGCGTATCGGCTTTACCGGCACCCCCATTATCATGGGTGAGAAGAAACGTACTCATGAAGTATTTGGCAAGTTTATTGATAAATACACCATCAAAGAAGCTGAAGCGGATGGTGCAACCGTCCCTATTTTGTATGAAGGCCGCACAGTAAGTGGTGCAGTTAAAGAAGGCTCAAGCTTAGATGAGCTATTTGAAGACTTTTTCAGTGAAAAAACAGAAGAAGAGCTGGAAGCTATAAAGAAGAAGTACGCAACCAAGGGTAACGTACTTGAGGCGACTAAGCTAATTGAAGACAAAGCCGCGGATATGCTTCGTCACTATGTGACGAACATTCTGCCCAATGGCTATAAAGCGCAAGTTGTGGCATACAGCAGACTGGCTGCTGTGCGCTACTTTAAAGCCTTTAAAGAGGCCCGTGATAAACTGTTATTAGATGCAGAGCATTTAGCTGAAGAGTTAAAAGCGTGTGATAACGAAAAATTGTGTCGTAAATCACCAAAAGTACAGGCATTGATACAAGCTTGGCGTTACCGCGATGTATTAGCAAAAATGGAATTTGCCACCATTATTTCATCTGACAATAACGATGGACCAGAATGGGCGGAGCATACAGACAGGGCTAAGCAAGATAAAGCGATTGAGCGCTTTAAAAAGCCACTTTTAGCTGAAGAAAGCAAACAAACAGACACTGACCCGCTTTCATTTTTAATTGTTAAGTCAATGCTGCTTACGGGCTTTGATGCGCCAATTGAAGGGGTAATGTATTTAGACCGCTCTATTCGTGAAGCGGAGCTATTACAAACCATTGCCCGTGTTAACCGTACAGGTTTTGGTAAACAATTTGGTATTGTTGTTGATTACTATGGCGTTGCTAACCATTTAAAGGCTGCTCTGGCTGCTTATAGTGATGAAGATGTTGAAGGTGCGCTTCGCAGTTTAAAAGACGAGGTGCCCGCACTTAGAGAGCGACATATTCGTGCCGTTGATGTTTTTCGCAGTAAAGGTGTTGAATCTCTTGATGATATTGAGTCTTGCGTGCAGCTACTTAGTACTGAGCGATTACGCCAAGAGTTTTCTGTTAAGTTAAAAGCCTTTTTACAAAGCTTAGAGACGGTTCTGCCTAGACCTGAAGGCTTGCCTTTTGCCGCTGATGCAAAAGCACTGGCGATGATCCAAAACCGTGCAAGAATGCGCTATCGCGATAGCATGGTGATAGGTAAAGACGTTGGCGCTAAAGTACGTACTTTAATAGACGAACACATTGTCTCGCTTGGCATTGATCCTAAAGTAGCGCCAGTTAACCTAACCGATGCTCACTTTGAAAATAGTGTAAATGAGGTGCGTGAACATGCAGCAAGTTATGGCGCTACAACGGAAGAGCAGAAAAAAGCGATTGCTTCAGAAATGGAACATGCAATAAAAAGCCATGTTTCTCAGCACATTGATGAAGACCCTGTATATTATGAGAAATTAAGTGAGCGACTTAAAAGCATTCTAGACTCTCTCGCTGGGCAGTGGGACGAGCTAATTAAAGCCCTACAGTCTATTATTGATGAGGTGCGCTCCGGCTCTACAAAGCATGAAGAGGGTTTGCCTGATATTCCAGAGCATTACCTACCTTTTTATCGCATGCTTAAAGTTGCAGTATGCGGGGAAGAGAAACCTGATTTAGCTATAGAAGCACAACTTATCGAATTAACAGAAAAGTTGGTGGCACATATCCAAGACAAGATTACCACAACGAGTTTTTGGGAGCCCCACAGAATCTCGTTACAAGAAGAGCTTGAGCAGTACTTATTTGAAAGCCTGCATGAGTCAGATCTTTTAGATTTTGACCATATGGAGCCTTTAGTAGACAAGCTAAGAGAACTTGCCAAAGCTAATACATATAAGTTAGAGGCTGTATGACCTTAACCATTGAAGATTTAGTTATTCCAGTTAGGCATAGTTGCAATCGCAAAACGATGCAACTCACTGTGGATAGAGATTGCAGTTTATTGCTAACTGCGCCACCCTCGGTGGCGAATGACATACTTGAGGGGTTTGTTCGTTCTAAGCTTAGTTGGATATACCAAAAGCTTGCTGAAAAATCGTTAATGCAGAAAACGATTAGACCAAAGCAGTTTATTCAAGGCGAAGGTTTTTTATATTTAGGTCGTAGTTATCGTTTGAATTTAGTCGATGAACAAACAGCACCATTGAAATTTCATCATGGGCGCTTTCACCTAGCTGAGAGTAACGTTAGAGATGCTCGAAAACTATTTATTAATTGGTATTCATTAAAAGGGTTGAATTGGTTAACTGCTAAAGCTAATGAATTTAAAAATAGGCTAGGCGTTGAGTATTCATCAGTAAAGGTTCGAGATCTAGGCTATCGCTGGGGCTCTTGTGGTAAAAACCAAACTTTGTACTTTCATTGGAAGACAATTTTATTACCTGCGAAAATAGCTGAGTATGTTGTTGTTCACGAGTTATCTCACCTTATTGAACCAAGCCACTCCGCTGAGTTTTGGCTATGTGTAGAACGTGCAATGCCCGACTATAAAGAACGAAAAAAGTGGTTGGCTGAGCATGGTATGGATGTTGAGGGTTTATAAAGGCTCATCACTAGGTATTAAGTAAATTAAAATGGAATTAGCGTTTAAAAAAATCAAACACAGAGCCTACCCTCCGCAAACTGGTAGGCTAATAGCATTCGTTTGTGAAGATAATTGGGATGACTACTCATTTAAAACAAGTTTTTCACTCATCGTATTCGATGAAAATGGAGTTAGGCATGAAATCGGTAATCTGAAGATTGGTATTGTTGGCTTTGAATCGGGGTGGGTCTCAGAGCAATTACCAGATAGTTTTAGCGAGTTAGCTGAAAAAGCTTTTACGCTAGGCCAAGATGAAGAATATTACAAAAATATACGAAAATTGCTGAGCGAAGAGTTAGGAAATCAACTCTTGGAGAAACTCAAAGACGTAGCGTATTTAAAATCGAGTTTCGATGTAGCGGTTAAAGAGGATGTTTTTAAAACATCCTTGCTAAGGAACGTAAGTATTTCTGTAATCCATGGCCAATATTCAAGAATTTTAAAAAATGAAGCCCCGCTTACAGAGTTCAACTTTTCATATAGGAAGCAACAGACTGAAAAAAGCGCTCAAATAGACTTAAGCTTTGAAGTTACACCGGGCTCTTTTCCATCTAGCAATATTCACGTATTGATAGGTAGAAATGGGGTTGGTAAAACAACCCTTCTAAACAATATTGTTAGAAGTGTTATTGAGGAAGAAGCTGACCCTGCCGAAGTTGGTTCGATATTCATACAAACTAATTTTTGGCAAGAAACTGAACTCCCAAAAGACTATTTTAGCAGTATATCATCTGTATCATTTAGCGCATTTGATCCGTTTATCCCACCGACAGATAGATCCGATAGATCTTTAGGTACATGTTACTTTTACATTGGGCTTAAGAAGAGCGGAAATAATGTTTCAAATGAGTTGAAAGATATAGAACTACTAAGGAGTGACTTTGTTAATAGTTTAGCCGTTTGCTTTGGTCTAGATAGCAAGAAACAAAGATGGATAAGAGCTATTGAGACGTTAGAGTCTGATATAAACTTCGCAGAAATGAATCTCACACGCTTAGGCCAATTAAACAGAATCAGCGAAGTTAAAAAATCAGCATTCAACTTAGTAAGCAGAATGAGCTCAGGCCATACGATTGTTTTACTCACATTAACCAAACTTATTGAAACAATAGAAGAGAAAACATTAGTCCTAATTGATGAGCCAGAAAGCCATTTACATCCACCGCTATTATCAGCATTTACAAGAGCCCTCTCTGATCTATTGGTAGATAGAAACGCTGTCGCTATCATTGCCACTCATTCACCCGTAGTGCTTCAAGAAGTACCTAAAAGCTGCGTTTGGAAGTTGGAACGTGCGAGAAATGAAGGGGTGTCATTTAGGCCAGAAAATGAAACTTTTGGAGAAAACGTCGGTGTATTGACTCGTGAAGTATTTGGCTTAGAAGTCACAAAGTCCGGTTTTCATGCGTTATTAATTGAGTCAGTCGAAGAAGGAAAAACCTTTGATGAGATTGTAGATCTTTATGATGGCCAGTTAGGGTATGAAGGCCAAGCCATCCTCAGAGCTTTAATAGCGCATAAAGAAGTAGTTTAACAATGAGAGCTATTCCACTGCCTCAATTAAATTTCACTGATGTATTAAATACCTGTGTAGGAAGCATTAGTAACCAACCTTTAACTACAAGGTTAAATGCTATCAACCCACAAATGAATAACGCTGTGCAAGATTTTGACGTTAAAGCTACCACTGCCGACTTATTCCAAATAATTCCTTTTGCTGGTGCTGATGCTGACATTGTCTCAGGGCAGGTAACTAAAGCAGAACTAAAAGGTCTATATACATTTCACTTAGTTCCTGCAACAAAGCCAGCTCGTGAACATTATGATTATTTAATGATGCGAGCTCCTTTGCGTATTTGTCCATTCTGTGGATTTGGGCAAGTTGACACGTTAGATCACTATTTACCGAAAGCAAAGTTTCCACTGTTATCTATTCATCCAAACAATCTAGTTCCAAGTTGTACCCCTTGTAATAAAGGTAAAAGTGCAGGAATAGCAACATCGAAGAATGAGCAAAGCTTACACCCTTATTTTGATCAAGGGCACTTTATAAATGATCAATGGCTGTTTGCAGAAGTCATAGAAACTAGCCCTGCTACAGTTAGATACTATGCTCACCCTCCAAACACTTGGAGCGCTGATGACAAAGCTAGAATTACCAATCATTTCAATGACTTTAATTTGGCACAACGTTTTTGTGTTCAAGCAGGTGAAGAGTTATCAAATTTACGTGGTGAGTTAGAAATTGACTTCCAAATTGGTCAGCAAACAGCTGTAGAGCAAGCCCTAATAAAAAAACATGCTGGAGCATCACTACAACATAAGAACAGTTGGAGAACCGCTATGTATCAGGCTTTGATGCAAAGCAATTGGTATTGCAGCGGTGGTTTTAAATAGCCGCCTGACAATGTCATTGAAGATGTGCTGTTTCTATAAAAATTTTATTTTGCACAAAAGCAAAAAAGCGAACCAACTGGTTCGCTTTTTCATTTTACTGACCTCAAAATTCAACTACCGGTTGCAAACTTTATTTAAGTTGCAAACTTAATTCCGATAGTTGCATTCTTTATTCGAGCTCGACAAACCCTTACTCATCACGATAACTATCAACCGCAGGGCAAGAGCAAATGAGGTTACGGTCGCCGTATACGTCATCGATACGAGTAACCGTTGGCCAGAATTTGTCTTTGGCTACGCTTGGTACTGGGAATGCGGCATAGAGGCGGTCGTATGCGCGGTTCCAGTCGTTGCTAAGTACGTCGGCTTGGGTGTGTGGTGCAAATACCAGCGGGTTGTCTTCGATTGACCATTCACCTGAGGCGATTTTGTCGATTTCGCCTTTAATCGAAACCAGTGCTTCGATAAAGCGGTCTAGCTCTACTTTTGACTCTGATTCAGTTGGCTCAACCATCAGTGTGCCCGCTACTGGGAACGACATGGTTGGTGAGTGGAAGCCGTAGTCTTGTAGGCGCTTGGCTACGTCCATTTCGGTGATGCCAGTGGCGTCTTTCAGTGGGCGTAGGTCAACAATACACTCGTGGGCAACACGGTCGTTACGGCCACGGTATAAAATTGGGAAGTGCTCGCTTAGTTTCGCAGCCACATAGTTACCATTAACAATGGCCATTTCTGTGGCTTGTTTTAGGCCTTCGCTGCCCATCATGGCAATGTATGCCCATGAGATAGGTAGGATCGCTGCTGAGCCGTAAGGCGCTGCAGAAACGGCACCGTTGCCGACATTTGTGCCTTCGACGTTGATCACGCTATGGTTTGGCATAAATGGCGCTAGGTGCGATTTAACACCGATAGGACCAACACCAGGGCCACCGCCACCGTGTGGAATACAGAAGGTTTTGTGTAGGTTTAAGTGCGATACGTCTGAGCCAATTGAACCTGGGCTAGTAACACCCACTTGCGCGTTCATGTTAGCGCCGTCCATATACACCTGACCGCCGTGCTGGTGAACAATGTCACACACTTCGCGGATAGACTCTTCATACACACCGTGCGTAGACGGGTAAGTAACCATGATGCACGATAGGTTTTCTGCTACGTCTGCGGCTTTGGCACGTAGGTCTTCCATATCGATGTTACCGTTCTTATCACAGTCAACCACAACCACTTTCATGCTCGCCATTTGAGCCGACGCTGGGTTAGTACCGTGTGCAGAGCTTGGAATTAAGCACACATTACGGTGACCTTCGCCGCGCGACTCATGGTATTTACGGATGGCGATAAGACCAGCGTACTCACCTTGGGCACCTGAGTTTGGCTGTAGCGATACCGCGTCGTAACCGGTGATGTTCACCAGCCAGTCGTGCAGCTCGGTCATCATGATCTTGTAGCCTTCAGCTTGGTCGATTGGGCAGAACGGGTGCAGCTCTGCAAACTCAGGCCAAGTCACTGGGATCATCTCTGCAGTGGCATTCAGCTTCATGGTGCATGAACCCAATGAAATCATTGAGTGGTTCAGTGCCAAATCTTTGTTTTCAAGACGCTTGATGTAACGCAGCATCTCAGTTTCGCTGTGGTAGCTGTTAAAGTTTGGATGAGTAAGAATTTCGTCATCACGTACTAGGCTTGCTGGAATACCAGTGATGTTCTCGCCTGCTACTTGTGCATCTAGTGCATCCACATCAAGGCCGTGGCCTTCGCCAAGGATGATGTCGAACAGCTCTGCTACGTCGCTGCGCGTGGTGGTTTCGTTAACCGCAACTGAGTACTCACCTTCGTGGTTAAGAGCAAAGTTTACGCCGTGCTCTACCGCACGTGTTAGTACCGCTTGCTTGTCTGCGTCGTCGGCTTTTACGGTGATGGTATCAAACCAAGTGTCGTGCTTAAGTGCTACGCCTTTGGCTTTAAGACCGGTGGCGAGAATGCTTGCAAAACGGTTAATGCGCTCTGCAATGGTTTTTAGGCCTTCTGGACCATGATACACGGCGTAGAACGCCGCCATGTTTGCCAGTAACACCTGCGCTGTACAAATGTTTGAGTTGGCTTTTTCACGACGGATATGCTGTTCACGAGTTTGCATTGCCATACGTAGGGCGTCGTTACCTAAACGGTCTTTAGAAACACCGATAATACGCCCTGGCAATGAACGCTTGTATTTGTCGCGAGTAGCAAAGAATGCCGCGTGTGGGCCACCGTAGCCCATAGGCACACCAAAGCGCTGAGCAGAACCAAGTACTACGTCAGCACCTAGCTTACCTGGTGCTTTTAATAGCATTAAGCTCATGATGTCGGCTGCCACACAAGCAATCGCTTTTTTGTCTTGTACTTGGGCGATTAAATCGGTGATATCAACTACTTCACCTGACGTGGTTGGGTATTGGAATAAGGCACCAAAAATGTCGTGGTTTGCCGCTTCACTCGCAGGGCCTACCACCACTTCAAAGCCAAATTGCTCTGCACGAGTCGCCACTACGTCAATGGTTTGCACGTGTACGTCGTCGGCGATAAAGAAGGTATTGGCTTTTTTGGCTTTAGCAACGCGCTTGGCCAATGCCATGGCTTCTGCTGCTGCGGTTGATTCGTCAAGCAGTGAGGCACTGGCAAGATCAAGGCCGGTAATGTCCATAGTCATGGTTTGGAAGTTAAGCAGTGATTCCAAACGACCTTGCGCAATCTCTGGTTGATACGGCGTGTAAGCAGTGTACCAGCCCGGGTTCTCAAGTACGTTACGTAAAATAACGTTAGGTACGTGAGTGGGGTGGTAGCCTTGACCGATGTAAGATTTGAAAACCTTATTTTTGCTGGCTACTGACTTTAGGTAGCTTAGGGTTTCCACTTCTGTGCGGCTTTCACCGATCTGTAAGCCCTCTTCTAAACGAATAGAAGCAGGTACAGTTTGACCGATCAGCTCTTCAACACTAGATACTCCTAGAGCGTTTAACATCTCGCTCACCTCAGCCGGGCTAGGCCCAATATGGCGGCGGATAAAATCTTGCTTTTGCTCTAATTGTTCAAGAGATTTGGCGTTTGACATTAGTCCAGATTCCTATGATCCAAATGAAAAAGTTGAATACTGTATTAACTCTAAGCTTACGACTTAGGATCAAAATACCTTGGTAACGGCAGTATTCTAAAAACAGGTGAGGTAGCAAAGCCGCCCCACAGCAACCGCAGTTGCTAAAAAACAATAATAAAAGCCCCTAAAAAGGGGCTTTTATTAATTATCAACAAATTAGTCTTCGTCGATTGAATTTGCGTAGCCTTCCGCGTCTAGCAGATTGTCTAGCTCAGACTCATCAGACGCTTTAATACGGAACAACCAACCGTCACCGTACGAGTCATTGTTTACGGTTTCAGGTGCGTCTTCTAGCTCTTCGTTGATAGCAATGATCTCACCACCAATTGGCGCATAGATATCAGAAGCCGCTTTTACAGATTCAGCTACGGCACAGTCTTCGCCTGCGTCTACTTCATCGCCTACTTCTGGTAGCTCAACGAATACCATGTCGCCTAGAAGTTCTTGTGCGTGCTCAGTGATACCTACTGTGTACTCGCCATTGCCTTCAGCGCGAACCCACTCGTGTGAAGTAGCGTACTTTAACTCGCTAGGAATGTTGCTCATTTTTTTGTTCCTTTGGTCGGTTGTTGATGCCGCCCCGTGAGCGACACCAGTGTTGTTCTAATTAAATAATTGACTTGCCGTTACGAACGAAGCTTGGCTTCACTACTTTAACATCAACTAGCTTTTTACGCATTTCAACTTGTGCTGTCTCGCCAATTGAACGCGGTACACGCGCAAGGGCAACGCTAAAGCCTAAAGTCGGTGAGAATGTACCAGAAGTGATCACGCCTTCGCCACCTTCCACGATAACTTTAGCACCAGCGCGTAATACGCCTTTGCTTTCAAGTACTAAGCCTACTAGCTTGTCGGTGCTTTTTTCTTCGCGTTGCTTCGCCACCGCCGCTCGGCCGATAAAGTCACGATCCTCAGGCTCCCAAGCAATGGTCCATGCCATGTTTGCCGCCAGTGGCGACACAGTTTCGTCCATGTCTGAGCCGTAGAGGTTCATGCCCGCTTCTAAACGTAGCGTATCACGTGCACCTAGGCCAGCTGGACGCACACCAGCGTCTAATAATTTTTGCCATAAATCCGCAGCAGCATCGTTATGTACTACGATTTCATAGCCTGCTTCGCCAGTGTAGCCTGTGGTTGCAATAAACAATTCGCCAGCTTGTACACCAAAAAATGGCTTCATGCCCTCTACTGCAGCTTGTTGTTGTTCATCTAGCACAGTCGCCGTTTTAGCAATGGCGTTAGGACCTTGTACCGCAATCATGGCGTATTCTGGGCGTTCGGTTACGCTTACTTCAAAGTCAGCAGCCACAG
This sequence comes from Pseudoalteromonas 'SMAR', assembly GCF_048515945.1. Lineage (NCBI taxonomy): Bacteria > Pseudomonadati > Pseudomonadota > Gammaproteobacteria > Alteromonadales > Pseudoalteromonadaceae > Pseudoalteromonas > Pseudoalteromonas 'SMAR'. Next base: position 2,441 of record NZ_JBLWMW010000006.1, on the reverse strand, counting down.
CATTGATGTGCGCTAAGTCTTTTTCACGCGTTGCCGAGTTAACCACCATGCGGTATTGCGTTTCTGAGAAGAAGTAAATGATAAGGTCGTCAATTACTCCGCCTTGCTCGTTTAGCATGCCGGTGTACAGCGCTTTACCAGGCACGGTAAGCTTAGCCACATCGTTTGCTACTAGCTTGCGTAAAAATGCTTTGGCATCAACGCCTTCAATATCAACAATGGTCATGTGAGAAACGTCGAACATACCAGCGTCGGTACGAACAGCGTGGTGCTCTTCAATTTGCGAACCATAGTTAATTGGCATTTCCCAGCCGTGGAAATCTACCATTTTTGCGCCAGCTTCTAGGTGCTTGGCGTGGAGTACTGTTTTAGAAGCCATACTTATCCTTCACTTTTTACTCAGTTAGCTTGGTTGCTACTGAGGGGGTTATTGTTATCGCCAAGCGATAACCGCACGGAATTACGATACCAGTTTAAATCCAGCACCAGTTAATGCTGCCTGCCACTTTTCGAGTACGCTGGCTTGGGCAATTAACTGATACTGCTGTTGTTCTGCCACCAATAAGGTGGTGATAAATACGTCACCGCTTTGTTTGCCGTAGCAGGCGTTTTTGTCTGAAATACGCAGCCCAGGTGTTAGCGCAAAGTCATGAATTAAGCGCTCAAACGCCTGCTCACCAGTCACGGTAGCGGCCAGTAGATCTTGGCGTCTTACCAGTTCAATATCGAACTCGCTAACATGCTGCTCAACCAGTGTCGTGAGTTCTTTGGCTGCCGCTTCACTCACCACAAAACGGTACGCGGTTTCACTAAAATAGTAAATGGCGAATTTTTCGCCACTTTGTAGCTGACCTTGAACACCTAGACCCGGTGCCATCAGCTTATTGAGGTTAAGCCCAAGTATTTGACTTAAAAACGGTGTGCTTTCAAAACCGCTGAAATCGAGGACTACAACCGCCGTGGTTGGAGTGTAGTGGTTTTGCGCCGGAATACTGCCTAGACGGTGCTTAGCAAAGATAATTGGCGTGACGCTCATAGGGCTAACCTTAGTGAAATTTCGATAGCTAAAAGTATAAGGATGCATAAAGGCAACAACAAATTGTATTTACTTATCAATTGATAAATAATATTAATGTATTTTGGTTTTATAAATAGCTTTTCCTTATGAAGAACTTATCGATTGATGGCTTAAGAACGTTAGTGACTGTGGTGGACATGGGTGGCTTTGCCAAAGCCGGAGAGTTACTGGGCTTATCGCAACCTGCCGTGAGTTTGCAGATAAAACGGTTAGAAGACATGCTCGGCTGTAAACTGTTTAAAAAGCAGGGGCAGCGGCAAGTATTAAATCAGTATGGCGAGCTGCTATTGCCGCTGGCAAAACAGATGCTGCAACAAAATGATGCTATTATTCAGCAGTTTACTTCAGAGAGTGTCACCGGCCGTGTGCGTTTAGGTATTCCCAGCGAATTTGCCGCGCGTATTTTGCCATCGATTATTGGCGACTTTGTTTCTTTGTATCCAGATGTAGCGTTAGAAGTAAAATCGCGTTTAAGTAAGCATTTACTCTCGGTGGTACGCCAAGATCAGTTTGATTTAGTGCTGGCACTGAATGAAGATTTAAGCTCATCGAGCCACCCGGTGTTTATGCAAGACCAATTAGTGTGGGTTGGCGATTTATCCAAAGTGCAGTCTTCTGTAGTGACCCTAGTTACCGCACCTGAAGGCTGTATTTACCGTCGCCGCGCCATTGAAGCCTTACAACAAGCTGGCCTGCAATACCGTATTGTTTACAGCAACGCCGACCTAACGGGACTCACCGCCGCCCTAAAAGAGGGATTAGGGATCACCGTATTGGCCAAAAGCACCGTCCCCGCAGAGTTGCCCTACCAACCCCACACCCAAATCCTGCCAGAGCTTGGCCAAATTGGCATTAGCTTAGTAAAAAACACCCAAGAATCAGCTCACGCCGTAGACAAGCTCGCCGAGTTTATTGCTTTAAGATTGGGATAACCGCAAAAGCGCGGGGTAAACCCGCGCCTACCCCACATTACACCTTAATGAAAACCCGATTGTAGGCGCTGCTTTATGCAGCGCTTGCGATGTGAAACATCGCGGGGTAAACCCTCGCATACCCCTTAATTGGTATTGATTAAAAAATCGCGGACAACACCCGCGCCTACATCACGTTTCACCTTAATAAAAACCCGATTGTAGGCGCTGCTTTATGCTGCGCTTGCGATGTGAAATATCGCGGGATAAACCCGCGCCTACCCCTTAATTGGTATTGATTAAAAAATCGCGGACAACGCTCGCGCCCAACCCACGTTGCACCTTAATGAAAACCCAGTTGTAGGCGCTGCTTTATGCTGCGCTTGCGATGTGAAACATCGCGGGATAAACCCGCGCCTACCCCTTGATTGGTATTGATTAAAAAATCGCGG